>DASRRF010000401.1:0-3127 GCA_035695905.1 Micromonosporaceae bacterium
GGCACCGAGCGCGGCCTCGACCGCGGTGTCCAACTCGGGCACCGTCACCTCGAAGTCGTACCGCAGCGACTCGTGCGACGCGGTCAGCAGCGGGCCGATCGCGTGCGGGCGCCCGGACTTCAGCAGGGCCACGGTGTCGAGTACCCGTTGGTTCTCGGTAACCACGTGGCGGACCCGCCGCCTGGTCACCTCGTTGTCCAGGCGGGCGAGCGCCGCCGGCAGGCCCGCCGGGTCCAGGTCGCGCAGGGCGGCCAGGCCGAGGGCGCTTGCGGCCCGTTCGCAGGTGGTACGGCGGGCCGCGTACTCGCCGGTGACATGTCGGTGCGGTGCCCTGGTGTCCACCACGAGCACGGCCAGGCCGGCGCCGGCCAGGTCGAACGGGATGTGCTCGACGGCCAGCGAGCGGCAGTCGAGGAACAGCGCGTACCCGGCGCGGCACAGCGTGGACGCGGCCTGATCCATGATGCCGCAGGGCATCCCGACGAACTCGTTCTCCGCCCGCTGCGCGATCGCCGGTCGATCGCCGACCGGGATGCGCAGGCCACCCAGGTCGGCCAGCGCGGTCAGTACGGCACACTCCATCGCCGCGGACGAGGACAGCCCGGCGCCCGGCGGCACGTCCGAGGCCACTGCCAGGTGCGCGCCCGGCACCACGTGGCCACCGGAGCGCAGCGCGTAGACCACACCGGCCACGTAGGACGCCCAGCCGGTGACACGGCCCGGTGTGAGGTCGTCGTGAGCAAAGTGGACAGTCTCACCGGTCTGTTCCGAGTGGACAGTCCACTGTGGCGTGTCCGAGGGCCCGGCGGCCATCACGGTGCAGTGCGGCAGTGCGTACGGCAGCGCGAAGCCGTCGTTGTAGTCGGTGTGCTCGCCGATCAGGTTGACCCGGCCGGGTGCCGCCCACAGTCCCGCCGGGGCTTCGCCGTACGCCCGGGAAAAGGCCGCGGCCGCGCGCTGCGCGGCGGTCATGCCACTAGGCCGCGGTAGAAGCTCCAGGCGTCGGCGACCATGTCGGTGAGCTCGGGATGCGCGGGCACCCAGCCGAGTTCGGCGCGTGCCTTGTCCGACGACGCGACCAGCGCAACCGGGTCCCCGGATCGGCGCGGCGCGACCTCCACCGGCAGCGGATGCCCGGTCACCTCCCGTACCACGTCGACGACCTGCTTGTTCGAGAAGCCGTTGCCGTTGCCCAGGTTGTACACCTTGTGCCGGCCCGGCTCGGCGGCGTCCAGCGCGAGCAGGTGCGCCCGGGCCAGATCGGCGACATGGATGTAGTCGCGGATGCAGGTGCCGTCCGGAGTCGGGTAGTCGTCGCCGAAGAGCTGCAGCTTGTCGCGCTTGCCCGCGGCCACCTGAAGGGCGATCGGGATCAGGTGGGTCTCCGAGTCGTGCCGCTCGCCGATGTCGCCGTGCGCGCCGGCCACGTTGAAGTAGCGCAGCGACACCGCGGCCAGATCGTGCGCCGCGACGTGCCCGGTCAGCGCCATGTCGATGGTGAGTTTCGTGCAGCCGTACGGGTTGGTCGGCGCGGGCGGGGCGGTCTCCGGGATCGGCAGCTCGGTCGGGTTGCCGTACACGGCCGCGGTCGATGAGAAGACGAGCCGCGGCACGCCGGCCGCGCGCACCGCTTCGAGCAGCGCCAGCGAGCCCACCACGTTGTTGTCCCAGTAGCTCTCCGGGCGGATCGTCGACTCGCCGGCCGCGATCAGGCCGGCGAAGTGCAGGACCGCGTCGACGTCGCGGGTGACCACGGTGGCTGCGTCATGGATGCGCGCGCACACCAGTTCGGCCCCGTCGGGCACGGCCTCGCGGTGCCCGGTGGACAGGTCGTCCAGGACGACGACCCGGTGGCCGGCGTCGAGCAGCAGTGCGCAGACCACGCTGCCGACGTAGCCGGCGCCGCCGGTGACGAGCACCTTCACGTACGGACCTCCGGTCTGCTGGGTTATCCGGGCCAGATTACGACGTAACGTGTTCAAACACTAATCAACACATTCCTACATCGGGGCACGCTACTCCGGGTGTCTACCATTCGAGGCATGCACAAACAGCCCGGCCCGCTCGCTCGTGGCCTGGCGCGGGTCGTCGTACGCGGGGCGGACGCGTCGACCCGCTGGGTGACCCGGCTGCTGGGGGCGAGCCCGACGGCCGGGCGCGAACGGATCACCGAGGCCGAGCTGCGCGACCTGGTCGCCGCGAACACCGTGCTGGACCGCGAGGAGCGCCGGATCATCGACGAGGTACTGGCCGCCGGCGTAAGCCTGATCCGAGAGGTGATGGTGCCGCGTACCGAGGTCACGTTCCTGGACGCCGCCCTGCCGGTGGAGGCCGCGGCGGCCGCGGTCGGCTCGGCCACCTACTCGCGGTTCCCGGTGATCGACGGCACGCACGACGACGTGGTCGGCTTCGTACACCTGCGGGACCTGATGATCCGCCCGTTCGGGGACACCCGGGCGACCGTCGGCGATCTCGCCCGGGACATCAAGCGGTTGCCGGCATCGAAGCGGGTGCTTGCGGCGCTGTCCGAGATGCGCCGGGAGGGCCACCATCTCGCGGTCGTGATCGACGAGTACGGCGGCACCGCCGGCATCGTCACCCTCGAAGACCTCATCGAGGAGCTGGTCGGCGAGATCCACGACGAGTACGACGTGGCACCCGAACCGGTGCTACCCGGCGGCGGCGTGCCCGCCGACGTGGACGGCCGGCTGAACCTCGCCGACTTCGCCGAGCGGACCGGGCTCCGGCTGCCCGAGGGGCCGTACGAGACGGTCGGCGGGTTCCTGATGGCCCGGCTCGGCCGGCTGCCCGCCGCCGGCGACGAGGTGCGGCTCGGGGGTTGGGTACTGCGGGTCGCCGCGCTCGACGGCCGGCGGGTCGCCCGGGTCGGCCTGGCGCCGCTGGCCTCGGTTGAGGTTGCCGCGGCGGCACCGGTCGAGGCCGGCGCGCCGACCACGGTGCCGGTGGCCCGATCCGCCGGCGCGCCAGCCACCCAGCCCACCGCGCAGGGTTAGAACCAACCCACACAGGGTGAGGCCGGCTCCCGGCACGCCTCTGACGGCGTCATACTGCTCTGCCCACCCTGTCGGCGCAGAGCCGCTCTGCCCCGACGGGCCGGGCAGAGCAG
>DASRRF010000402.1:0-2356 GCA_035695905.1 Micromonosporaceae bacterium
GACCACCTGCGGCCGGAAGGTACCCGGTTGGAGCGGCTGGAGCGCAGCGGGCACCGGGTCCGGGAGCGCATCGCGTCGGAGTACCGCCGGCTGGTGCCCCGGGAGCAGCGGGCGCTGTGCCTGCTGACCCTGGTCCGGTCACCGACGTTCCTGCCCTGGGTCCTCGGGCCGCTGCTGAACGTGGAGCAGGCCGAGGCGGAGAACATCATGGCCTCGCTGGGCACCGCCCAGCTGCTCGACAACGCCGGGCACGACAAGGCCACCGGCCTGGCCCGGTACCAGTTCAACCCGTTGGTACGGCTGTTCGCCACGGCCGAGGCGGCCCGGCACGCCGACCGGATGGCCACCGCCAGGGTCCGGCTGGACGAGGCGTACCTCGAGGTGGTCTCGAAGGTGCTCGGTGAGCTGCCGGAGGGCCTGCCGCGCCAGCAGCAGACCCACCGGTGGCTGCCGCCCAGCAGCCGGGTGCACGCGCGCATCGCCGAGCTACCCGACCACGGGGTACGCGCGGAGTACGCCAACCTGATCCGTACCGTGGAGGTGGCCGACGACCGTCGCGAGTGGACGATGTGCTGGCGGGTCGCCGCGCGGCTGCACGGATGCGTACCCAACCGGGCCGAGTTGCGCGACAGCGTCTTCGCGTTCGGCCGGGCGATCCGGGCCGCGAAGACCGACACCAACCCGCTCGGCGAGATCGACGTACGGCTGGCCAAGGCGTCGTTCCTGATCGCGGTGGAGCGGTACCCGTGGGCGTTCGAGGTGCTTGCCGACGCCGACGCGCGGGCCCGGGATCTCGAGGTGGCCGATCCGCGCGAGGCCCCGTACGCGATCGGCCGGCAGGCCGTGGCGCACCGCAAGCTCGCCGAGGCATTCCTGCAGATGGGTGCGTACCGGGACGCCAGCGCGCCGCTGGCCACCGCCGCCCGCCTCGCCGAGCGCGCGGGCAGTACGGACGAGATGCGGCTGGTCCGGTTGCTACAGGCGGAGAACCATCGGGTACTCAGTCCGGAGCCCACGTACGCCGACCTCGTGGAGGGCCAGCTGGAGGATCCGGTCTACTTCCGGGCGCATCTCGGGCTCTCCGAGGCGGCCCGCCGTCGTGGTGACTGGCACAGTGCCCAGGAACACCTGATGACCGCGTGGTACCACAGCAACGGCGATGCCCGCAGGATGGCGGCTGTCCACTATAGACTTTCCCGGCTCCACATTGACCAGTGGCGGCACGGCAAGGACGACCTCGGTGTGCCGAAAGACGCCGGCGTCACCGCCGACGACAGCGAGCTGCCCCGGCAAGCGATCCGCCGGGCGGCCGAGGCGGCGCTCGCGTTCCGCTGCATGGACAACCCGGTCGGTCTGGTACGGGCCCGGTGCCAACTGGTCCGGGCTCTGACCATCGCCGGCCACCTGCTGGAAGCGGAGCAGCTGTGCCATTCGGTCGAGCGGTCGCTGGTCGCGCTGCGCATCTTCGCGGGACACGCGTGGAGCCCGCTCACCGCGCGCTTCGCCCGCGCCCGCGGCGAGCTGCTGCTGCACCGCAGGGACGTGCCGGCCGCCTGGCGCACCCTGGTCATCGCCGGCACGCTGTTCGCGGACAACGACGACTGGGCCTCGCAGGCCGAAGTCTGGCGGTTGCTCGACGCGGCGCAGCGGGTGCACCCGTACCCGTCCGGCGCCGCGCACATGAGCGTTGGGGGAGTACTCGACACCGCGGTCATGCCCGCCCCGCCGGCCCGGCTCCCCGGTGGCTGGCTGGAGTACGGCGCAACCGCTCCGGTTCTGCCACGGCAACGCGGCAACGGCGAGGCACCCGATCGCCGGCGCCGCCGGCTCCCTTAGATCAAGCGCGGATGACCAAGGCGTCCCGGATGCCGTGCGGACAGCATCCGGGACGCCTTGATCTCGGGGGGAGGGGAAAGGCTTGCCGGGTCAGGGCCTCCCGAAGGCCTCGACGACCTGCTGGGCGCGCGCCTCGTGCTGGGCGTACGCGTCCGGGAACGCCGAGCCCTGAACGGTCTGCGCCGCGACGGTCACCGGCATCTGCTGCCAGCCGGGCACGTCGACCAGCGCCTGGTAGAACTTGTTCGCGGCGTACACCGGATTCATGATCTGTTCGGGGGTACCCCAGCCGGATGTGGGGCGCTGCTGGAAAAGGCCGACCGAGTCGTAGTCGTACCCGGTTCCCTGGTTCGACATCTGCATCGAGACCGGCCAGTTCGGGTTGGCCAGGTTGAGCAGCTGGCTCTCCTGCAAGGCCGTGGCGATCGCGATGACCTGCGCCTGCTTCGGCAGTCCGGCCTGCCGGCCGACCCGGACGATGACGGCGGCGTTGTCCATCTGCTGCTGGCTCAGGCCGGCG
>DASRRF010000403.1:0-1950 GCA_035695905.1 Micromonosporaceae bacterium
CCCGGAGGAACCGGCGCCGGTCCCGCTCACTCTCCAGCGAACGGTTCTCCACCTTCACGGCGACCTCGCGGGACACCGAATCCTGGGTCGCCCGATAGACCGTCGCGTATCCGCCCCGGGCCAGCACCGACAGCCCGGACAGCCCGGGTACGGTCGGCCGCGGCGGCGCCGCTGAGGGGTCGGTCACGGGAACTCACGGTACGCCAGAGCTACATGCCACCGGCGGCGCGGAGCACGGCCCCGGTCACGTACGAGGCTTCCGGGCCGAGCAGCCAGGCGATGGCCGAGGCGATCTCGTCGGGCTCGCCTGCCCGGCCCAGCGGGATCCGGCCGGCCAGGCGCTCGGCGCGATCGGGATCGCCGGCGTCCGCGTGGATCCGGGTCCGTACGATGCCCGGCGCCACCGCGTTCACCCGGATCTTGTCGTCGGCGAGCTCCTTGGCCAAACCGACCGTGAACGTGTCCACGGCTGCCTTGGCGGCCGCGTAGTGCACGTACTCGTGCGCGGAGCCCAGCGTGGCCGCGGACGACGAGACGTTCACGATCGCGCCGCCGCGCCCGGCCCGCCGGACCGACATGAGCTGTGCCGCCCGCCGCGCGCACAGCACCACACCGAGCAGATTGACGTCGATCACCCGTTGGATCACCTGCACCGGGGTGTCGACCAGATCACCGATGTGCGCGGTGAGGCCGGCGTTGTTGACCAGCCCCGTCACCGGACCCAGTTGCTCCGTGGCGACCGCGAACAGCCGCTGCACGTCGTCGTCGCGGGCGACGTCGGCGCGAACCAGTACGCACCGGACGCCCTGCGCGGTGACCAGGTTGGCCAGGTCCTCGGCCGCGGCGTCGTCATGCCGGTACGCGATGGCCAGGTCGTGACCGGCGCGGGCCAGCCGGATGGCGGTCGCTGCCCCGATGCCCCGGCTCCCGCCGGTGATGACCGTGATCGGTCGGGTGTATGTCTCCACCCGATGATCGTCGCTGATCGGCTGTACCGGTGTACCCGCGAGGTCCGCCGCATTGGCCTAGAGTCGTCGCAGAGGACCGGATGAGTTGAGGCCGTTGCTCCGAATTGTTCGTCGATGAGTCGGAACGAAACGGCCGCTACCTCATGTGCGGCCCTTTGGGCAGCTGACGCCCTCGCGTGGGCGTACGGGGCGGGCAATGATTGGCGGCGACGCATCCAGCCGCTCTTGAACTCTGGCGCGGCTAAGTTTACGCCGAGCCGTCGCCGGAGTCGAGGCCGTCGCGCGCTCACGCGTTCGTTGCGATCGCGGACAGCCGGGCGAGTACGGCGTCCGCGGCCGTCCGCTCGCTCGCCTGCTCGGTGGCGTACGCCTGCTCGACCGCCATCGTTGCCGCGGCCCGCGCCTCTTCGGTCTCGCCGGCCGCGCTCAGCGCCTCGGCGAGCGCCTGCGCCGCGGTGACCCGGCTGCGTACGTCCTCCGCCGGGGTCTGCATCGCCTGGCGGGCCGCGGTTACCGCGTCCGGCACCCGGCCGGTGGCCAGCAGCGCCCGCGCGTAGTGCGCGATCGCCGCCCGCCGGGAGAAGAGCAGCGACGGCTGATCGGCGGCCGCCGCGGTCGGCTCCAGCAGGCGTACCGCGGAGGCTGGATCTCCGGCCGCCTGCCGGGCCAGGGCGAGCAGCACCCGGGGAGCGACCTGTGCCCCGTCGAGTACGCCGTGCGGCGCGACCACGGCGAGTACCGCGCGGGCGTCGGCCTCCGCGGCCTCGGCGTCGCCACGGTCGATCGATACGAACCCGCGGATGGTCCGGGACATCCCGATCAGCAGCGGGTGCTGGGTGCGGTCCGCGTACCCGAGGGCGTCCGAGAGCAGGTCCAGCGCGTGCTCCGACTCGCCGAGCCCGCGGGCGATCACGCCGCGGACGACCAGCGCGAAGCCCCGCCCCCAATCGTCGGCCGCCGAAACGAAGTCGCGGTACGCCCG
>DASRRF010000404.1:0-2966 GCA_035695905.1 Micromonosporaceae bacterium
GGGCGATTTCGGCGCGTGAGGACAATAGCCACAGGTTGTGGACCGACGACTACCTGGCGGCGTTCGCGCAGGCTGCCGGGTTGACGCTCGTGACGCTCGACCGCGGCTTCGAGCGGCGGTACCCGTCCGTGGCGGTGGAGACTCTGATCTGACGGATATCGTTGCCCCGTGGCCGACGAGGAGTACGTCGAGGCGGTGCTGTCCCTTGTGGAGCGGATCCCACCCGGGCGCGTGATGTCGTACGGGTCGGTGGCCGAGTGGGTGCGGGAGCTGACCGGCCGCGGCTCGGCGCGCGTCGTCGGCAACGTGATGGCCCGGTACGGCAGCGCCGTCCCCTGGCACCGCGTGGTGGCGGCCAACGGCCGGCTGCAACCCGGCTACGAGATCGAGTCCCGGCAACGCCTGACCGGCGAAGGCGTACCGTTCCGCGGCGACAAGGTCGACATGACCCGCGCCGCCTGGTTCCCCGAACCCTGACCAGGCACCGGCCAGGGCATTGACCAGGCACCGGCCGGCCCGCCGGTCGGGCCGCTGACCTGCGCAGACAGCTGGCGGCGGGTGCTACAGCGTGATGCCGACGCCGCCCCGGCGGGGATCGCCGCCGGCGCCGGTACGGCCCACCGCGCTGGACCCGCCGAAGTAGTGGTTGAGCCCGTCCCACCGGTGGATCGGGTATCCGGCCTTCACCAGCGCGTCGAGTTCGTCGTCGGGCAGCCCGGGCTCGAGGTGCACCACGCCGTTGTACACGTGGAATCTGGGGCGTTCGATCGCCTCGGCCGGTGGCAGGCCGTCGATCAGCACCCCGACCAGGGTGTGCACCAGGGCGGTACGGATCCGCGACGCCCCGGCCGCCCCGGCCGCCAACGCCAACCCGCCATTGTGGCCCGCCGCCGCGCCGTCGGCCGCGGGTCCGGTCACGACCAGCGGGCACATCATGCTCGACATCCGCTGGCCCGGCTGCATGTCGTCCGTGAGCAGCTCGCCCTCGCCGAGCATCGAATTCAGGTGTACGCCGAGCCCCGGCAGCCAGACCCCGGCGCCCAGGCCGAGCGTCGTGGTGACCACGCAGGCGTCGCCGTCCGAGTCGACCACGGAGATGTTGGTGGTGTCGCCCACCCGGGGCCGGCTCACGTCCCGCAGCGCGTCGGCGATGCACACCGCCCGCTCGGCGCGGGTCAGTCCCGCCAGCGGCGGCAGCGCGGCGATCGTCGGGACCGTACGGTTCAGGTCGGTACGCCCGTGCACCCGGTATCCGCCGAGCTGGGCCGAGGCGACGGGCAGCTCGACGACCCGGTAGCCGGCCAGGTCGGCGTGGCCGAGCGCGCCGCCGCTGGCCTGCGCCGCGTCCACTGTGGCCTTGCCCATGGCGCCGGTGTAGAACACGGACGGGCCTTCGTCGGCGAGCAGCGACAGCGCGTGGTCCAGCCCGGGGTGGTAGAGCAGGTCGCCGCCGCCGAGCAGGCGTCCGTCCGGGGCGTAGATGGTGGCGCCGTCGCCGCGCAGCATCACCGGCGCCAGCGAGACCAACGTACGGGCCTGGGCCTCGGGCAGCGGAGCGCCGTGGCGGGCCAGCTTGATCGCCGGTTCGACCACGTCGCGCCACGGCAGCCGGCCCCACCGGGAGTGCAGCTCACCGCATCCGGCCGGTACGCCGGGCACCGCGACGCTGGCGCCGCCGACGGCGTACTCGAGAGGTACGCCACCGAAGTTGACCTCGACGGCGGTCATCGGACCCGCGGTGGTGCCGTCCAGCCCGGGGATCGCGACGAAGAAGTCCAGGCAGGTCACGGTGCCTGACGCGGCGTCGTAGTAGGTGGCGTACCCGCCGCCGCTGATCCCGGTCAACAGGGTCTCGGCGACACAGCTGGCGAGTACGGCGGCGACGGCGCCGTCCGCGGCCGAACCCCCGGCGGCGAGTACGTCGACACCGATCTGTGCGGTCGCCGGGTGTCCGGCGGCCACGCCGGCGAGCACCCTGGTCGCCTCCTCGGGGGAATGGATCCGGGACAGCCAGACAGCCGGCACAGCATGCGCGGATGCCGGAGTCCGGGGTTGCAGGTCTGCCAGTCGCATTATTCGCACCTTCACGTACCCGCAAGACCAGAAATCAAAAAGCCACCGCTCCTGCACGCACCGCCCCTCGTGCGCCAGTTATCGATGACTGGTCGCTTCAGGGGCGCGGAAGCAACGGAAACCGCGCAAAACGCAGCAGTCCGCCGGCGCCCCGAGAAGCGGGACGCCGGCGTCGGCTTCGGCGGTCAGGCGGCGGCCAGGGAGGCCGCGGAGGTCGCCGGGGCGCGGCGCAGCTGGCGCAGCGCGACGAGGTGCAGCACCGCGACGACCGGCACCGCCACCATCGGGATCAGTGTGAGCGGCAGCACCGTGAGCTGTACGGTGCTCGGCGCGACATCGAGCAGCCGCAGGTTGCCCGGTGCCGCCAGCACCCCGAGGCTCACCGCGACCACCAGGTCGAGCAGGCCGAGCAGGTGGAAGCTCAGCGCCCCGCCACGCGCCGACGGATCCCGAGCGAGCCGCCGGGCGACGAACGGCGCGGCGATTCCGACCGCGACGTCACCCAGCCCGGCCGGTAGCGCGAACAGTGCCGGGACCTGCCCGAGCGCGAGGGCGACCAGGAACAACCCGCCGATCACCCGGAAACTCTGCAGCGCCGTGATCCGGGCGAGCGAACCCGGTGCGCTGAGACTGGCGCCGACCGACGGGATCAGCGTGGCCGCCAGCCCCGCGACGATCACCGCGGCGGCGGCCACACCGAGCGCGGCCGGGCCCTGGTCCGGCCGCGCTCGGAAGAACCCGGAGTCCGCGAGGTACGCCGAGATCAACAGCCAGCCGCCGAGCGCGACCACCGTACCGGCGACGAGTTGGTTGCGCTGGCGACGCGCGCCCCGGTAGAGCACGACGGCGATCGCCGAGATGAGGCCGGCGATACCGGCGACTTCCGCGACCCA
>DASRRF010000405.1:0-2258 GCA_035695905.1 Micromonosporaceae bacterium
GTACTGCATCGACATCCTCACCCAGATCTCCGCGGCCACCCGCGCCCTGCAGGCGGTGGCGGTGGGCCTGCTCGAAGGCCATCTCGCGCACTGCGTGGTGGACGCCGCCCGGGAGGGCGATCCCACCGCCAAGGTCAAAGAGGCGTCCGACGCGATCGCGCGCCTGGTCCGTTCCTGACTACCGATCGGAGCTCCGAATGTCCGTGCAGACCACATACACCGTGACCGGGATGAGCTGTGACCACTGTGTGCACGCGGTGACCGGCGAGCTGACCCGGCTCTCCGGGGTACGCGAGGTCCGGGTGGATCTGCCCACCGGTGCGGTGACGGTGACCAGCGAGGCCCCGCTGCCGCTCGACGACGTGCGAGCCGCCGTGGACGAGGCTGGCTATGAGCTCGCGAGCGCCCATGCCTGAGCGGGGGACGGCGAAGGCGCCGGCCGACCGCGCGTCGGCACGGCTGTTCGCGTTCGCGGCCGGCCTGGTCGTCGCGCTGGTGGCCGGATTCGGGCTCGGCAGGGTGATCGGGCCGGTCGGCACGTCGACGGATTCGGGGGCCAACGCAATGAACGGGATGGCGGGGATGACCGGCAGCGCACAACCGTCGGCAGGCCACACCCACGGCACCACGGTGACCGCCGGCGACCAGGTCGGCGGGCTGGCGATCGCGGCGGGCGGCTACACACTGGTGCCCGAGTCGACCGCGCTGCGCGCCGGTGGTCCGCAGCCGTTCCGCTTCCGTATCGACGGGCCCGATCGCAAACCGGTGACCACGTTCGCGATCGCCCATGACAAGCCGATGCACGTCATCGTCGTACGCCGGGATCTGAGCGGGTACCAGCACCTGCACCCGACGATGGCCGCCGACGGCACCTGGATCGTCCAACTTGGACTTCCCGACACCGGCCCGTGGCGAGTGTTCGCGGACTTCGTGGTGGCCGGGCCGGCCGGGGTGCAGACCGCGGCAACGCTCGGGGTCGACCTCACGGTTGCCGGGCAGTACCAGCCACACCCGCTGCCGGCCGCGGCCCGCGAGTCTACAGTGGACTACTACACCGTCACGTACGAGGGAACGCCACAGGTCGGCGCGACCCAGCCGCTACTGTTCCGGATCTTCTCCAGCGGCCGTCCGGTGCTCGGGCTCGATCGCTATCTCGGGGCGTACGGCCACCTTGTCGTGCTCCGCGAAGGCGATCTCGGGTACGTGCACGTACATCCGGAGGACCAGCTGGTCGGTGGCGCGGTCAAGTTCTGGCTCGCCGCACCGAGTCCGGGCCGGTACCGGATGTTCTTCGACTTCCAGGTCAACGGGCAGGTACATACCGCGCAGTACACGATGGTCGTGAGTTAGATGTCCACTGTGGATCTGAAGATCTCCGGAATGACGTGCGCCTCCTGCGCCACCCGGATCGAGAAGAAGCTGAACCGGGTGCCCGGCGTGCAGGCTGCGGTCAACTTCGCCACCGAAACCGCACATG
This sequence comes from Micromonosporaceae bacterium, assembly GCA_035695905.1. Lineage (GTDB taxonomy): Bacteria > Actinomycetota > Actinomycetes > Mycobacteriales > Micromonosporaceae > EFPC-2. The sequence continues at coordinate 1,478 of DASRRF010000405.1, forward strand.
TCCGGTACCCGGAGGCCGTCTCGCTCGACGATCTGGTCCGCACCGTGGAGGCGACCGGCTACTCGGCCGCACTGCCGGCCTCGACCCCACCCCCGCAGTCGGCCGAAGAAGACTCGCTTCGGGTCAGGCTCATCACCGCGGCGGTACTCACCGCGCCGGTCCTGGTGCTGGCGATGGCGCCGCCGCTTCAGTTCCGCAACTGGCAATGGCTGGCGTTGACGCTGGCCACCCCGGTGGTCACCTGGGCGGCGTGGCCGTTCCACCGGGCGGCCTGGCTCAACCTGCGGCATGGCGCGGCCACAATGGACACGCTCATCTCGCTCGGCGTCGTTGTGTCGTACGCCTGGAGTGTCTGGGCCCTGTTCTTCGGCGCGGCCGGCGAACCGGGCATGACGATGCAGTGGACCCTGCTCGCCCCGCGTGGAGCGGCAACCGGCCATCTCTACCTCGAGGTGGGTACCGCGCTCACCACGTTCCTACTGGCCGGGCGGTATTTCGAGGCGCGGTCCAAGCGCCGGGCCGGTTCCGCCCTGCGGGCGCTGCTGGAGATCGGCGCGAAGGACGCGGCCGTGCTTCGCGACGGTGTCGAGCGGCGAGTGCCCATTGTGGACGTACGGGTCGGCGACGTGTTCGTGGTCCGCCCCGGCGAGAAGATTGCCACCGACGGGATTGTCACCGAGGGCGCCAGCGCGGTGGACCGGAGCATGCTGACCGGCGAAAGCGTCCCGGTCGAGGTCCGCCCCGGCGATCCGGTGATCGGTGCGACGGTCAACGCGGGCGG
>DASRRF010000406.1:0-4408 GCA_035695905.1 Micromonosporaceae bacterium
AACTTTAAGTAAAGTTTCCTAAGAGTGTCAATGACCGAGTCGCGGCGGGTAAGGCGGCGGGGTCGCGGGACGGCCATGCGGGGTGGCCGAGTGGCGTGCGAGGATCGCTCGCATGACAACGACGTCAGGCACCCTGATCACCGTCGCGCCGACCGGTGCCGAGTCCAGCAAAGCCGAGGTACCCGCGCTGCCGGTGACCCTGGACGAGCTCGCGCTGACCGCCAAGGAGTGCGAGGCGTTGGGCGCGAGCGTGGTGCACGTTCACATCCGGGATGCGGATGCCCAACCCACCCTGGACCTGGGCCGTCTGCGCGACACGGTGGCCGCGCTGCGGGCCGGTACCGGCCTGATCGTGCAGCTGTCCTCCGGCGGCGCGGTGACCGATCCCGAGGCGGACCGGCTACGGGTGCTCGATGCCGAGCCCGACATGGCGTCCTGCACGATGGGTACGGTCAACTTCGGCGACGACGTGTTCCTCAACCGCTGGGAGTTCATCGTCGACCTGCATACCCGGATGCAGGAGCGGGCCATCGTGCCGGAGTACGAGATATTCGACCTCGGCCACCTCGCAGCGCTGCAACGGTTGCTCGGCAAGCACGGACTGCCGGCCGGCGGCCACGTGCACGTGGACTTCGTGATGGGTGTGCCGGGCGGGATGGCCGGCACCGCGGAGACGCTCGTCGCCTGCGTACACGCCCTGCGCGACCTGCCGGAGGGCACCACGTTCTCAGCCACCGGGGTCGGCCGTACCACGCTCCCGGTGCTGCTCGCCTCGCTCGCCGCCGGCGGGCACCTGCGGGTCGGCATGGAGGACACCATCACCTACGCGAAGGGCCAGCCGGTCGAGTCGAACATGCAGCTCGTCGCGCGGGCCGCCGGCTTCGCCCGGCTCGCCCAGCGCCCGCCACTGTCCACTTCGGACGCTCGGGCGATGCTCGGGGTCGCGCGTGGCTCGGGGGTCGTGCGTGGCTGAGTACCTCGGCGGTGAGCCGCTGGCCGAGGTGGTCCGGTCCGGCTTCGTGGAAGGACTGCACCGCGGCTCGGTCGTCGTACTCGATGGGAACAACAACGCGGTGGCCGCGGCCGGCGACGTGACCGCCCCGATCTTCCCCCGCTCGTCGAACAAGCCGCTGCAGGCGATCGGCATGCTGCGGGCCGGGCTGCGGCTGGCCGACCCCGCACATCTCGCGCTGGTCTGCGGCAGTCACTCCGGCGGGCCGGCGCATATCGAGGGGGTACGAGCGATGCTGCGCTGCGGCGGCCTGACCCCCGAGCAGTTGGCCTGCCCGCCGGACCTGCCGATCGGGGAGGAGGCCAGGATCGCGTGGATCCGCGCCGGCCACGGCCGGGAGCGGATCGCGATGAACTGCTCCGGCAAGCACACCGGCATGCTGCTGACCTGCCTGGCGGCCGGTTGGCCGATTGACGGGTACCCGAGTGCGGACCACCCGCTGCAAAAGCAATTGCGGTCCACTGTGGAGGAACTCTGCGCCGAAGCGATCGGCGCGGTCGGGGTGGACGGATGCGGCGCACCGGTCTTGGCGATGTCGCTGGCCGCGCTGGCCGGGGCGTTCGGCACGCTGGTGTCCGCCCCGCCGGGCAGCGCGGAGCGCACGGTCGCCGACGCGATGCGGGCGTACCCGTCGATGGTTGGTGGGGATGAGCCGGAGCGGGACGATACCCGGCTGATGCGGGGCGTACCGGGGCTGCTCGCCAAGGGTGGCGCGGAGGGCGTGCTGGTCGTGGCGATCCCCGGGGTCGGCGCGGTGGCCTGCAAGATTGACGACGGGAGCCGGCGGGCGATCGGGCCGGTGATCGTATCCGCACTGCGCCGGCTCGGCGTGGCAGCCGCCGTGCTGGACGAGTTGGCCAAGTACCCGGTACTCGGCGGCGGGCGGCCGGTCGGCGCGGTCCGCGCACTCTGGTGACCGCCCTTCCCCTTGATCACGAGGGAAGAGCCGGCTGTGGCGAGGCTCACGCTAGCTTGAGCTAGCGGTTTGCTTGCATTTGCAAGCGGACCGGGCTAGCGTCGGGCAGGTGACCGACATCGGCGAGTTCATCCGCGACCTGCGTCGCAATGCGGGGGTGTCGCTGCGCCAGCTGGCCGATCGGGCCGGGGTCTCCAATCCGTACCTCAGCCAGATCGAGCGCGGCCTGCGCAAGCCGAGCGCGGAGGTGCTCCAGCAGATCGCGAGCGCCCTGCGGGTGAGTACGCCGTTGATGTACCTGCGAGCCGGACTGCTCGACGCGAAGGAGGGCCAGGGCGTGCTCGCCGCGATCGCGGCCGACCCGGACCTCACCGTCGCGCAGAAACAGTCGTTGACCCAGATCTACGAAACGTTCCGCCGGGAGAACGCCCGCGGGAACACCCAGGAGGAAGAGTCATGAGTACGCAGACCAAGAAGTACCCGACGCCGGTCTACGCCGCCGCCGGCGCCGGCGAGCTGGCCTACCGCCAGCTGCGCAAGCTGCCCGGCCGGCTGAACGAGCTGCGCGACCGGGTGTCCGCCGGCGACATCGAGGTCAAGGTGGACATCGAGCGGCTGCGTGCCGCGGCGCGGCGCAACGCGCGGGCCGCGCTCGGCGAGGCCCGTACCGTCTACGCCGACCTTGTCGCGCGGGGCGAGCGGGTGGTCGCCGGTGCCCGTACGCCCGGCGAGGAGTCGGACACACCGGCACTGGAGTCGGCCGAGGCGCCCGCCGCCGCGAAGCCGGTCAAGCGCACCCGTCCCGCGGCAACCAAACGCTAAACAAGCCAGATAACATAGACGTTGGCCTATCTACTCGAAATCCGGGCACCGATTTTGGGGTAGGTAGGCCAACGTCTATGTAGGCAGGGCGGCGTAAACGCGCCCCGGGGGCTCTCGCGGCCGGCTCAGCGCGCCCGGCATAAGCTCAAGGGCATGGCAATTGCAGCGTCGGTCTGGGTGGACGACGTCATCAGCTGGATCAATCAGGTGATCTTCCTGCTCACCCTCGTCATCGGGATCACCGCGTTCATCCATTGCCTGTTGCAGCGCGCCGACGCGTTTCCGGCCATCGGCACCCTGTCCAAGGCCGCCTGGCTCGGCCTGATCGGTGCCACCACGATGCTGGCGTTGCTGCTGAGCCTCGGCCGGCTCGGCCTGTTCAGCCTGATCGCGGCCGGGGTCGCCCTGGTCTACCTGCTCGACGTACGGCCGGGTCTGCGCGATGTCGCGGACGGCCGGGGGTCGTGGTGAGACTGCGATGAACCTGCGCTGGCCGCCCCCGCCGGGTGGTGGCGGGCCGGGGCCGTACGGGCCGGGCAACACCGGGCCGCGTACCGGCCGGCCGACCCTTCCGGACCCGCCGACGGATCTGGTCGCCACCCCGCACGGGGTGAACCTGGAGACCCTGGTCACCGGGCACGGCGAGCCGGTCACGGTCTTCGCGCACGGGCTGGGCAGCGGCATCGCCGACACCCGGCCGCTGGGCAGCGCGGTCGACGGGCGCAAGGTGTTCTTCCAGTTCCGCGGGCACGGCCGGTCGTCCGCGCCGCCGCCACCGTGGACGTACGCGGATCTGGCCCGCGACCTGCGGGCGATCGCGGATCTGTCCCGGGCGACCCGGGCGGTCGGGGTGAGCCTGGGCGCGGGCGCGCTGTGCCGGCTGCTGGTAGACAGTCCGCGGCGCTTCGACCGGGTCGTCCTGTTCCTGCCCGCTGTGCTGGACATCCCCCGGCCGGAGGTGGCCCGGGAGCGGCTGACCGCGCTGCTCACCGCGCTCGCGGACGGGGATGTGGCCGCGGTCGCCGAGGCGATCGCCCGGGACACCCCGCCGTCGGTGCGCGATACCCCGGGCGCGTGGTCGTACTTCCGCCAGCGCATCGACCAGCTGACCCGGGACGGGCTGGCCCCGGCGCTGGCCACGCTGCCGGACCAGGTCGCCGTGCCGGATCGCGGCCGGCTGGCCGCGGTCTGCGCCCGTACCCTCGTCATCGGGTGTCGCGGCGACGACCTGCACCCGGTCGCGGTGGCCGAGGAGGTCGCGGCCGCGGTCCCCGGTGCCGTGCTGCACGTGTACGACCGGCCGGGCGTGGTCTGGAACCAGCGCAGCGATCTGCGCGGGCGCATCTCCGCGTTCCTCAACGACTGACGTGAGAGGTGTGCAGCCATGGGCGTGACGCAGCACGGACGGACTCACCGGCTCGACCTGGCCGATCCCAGCCTGCGCGAATGGGAGTGCACGGTGCTGCACGCCGATCCGGTGGACGGCATCGTGCTGGACCGGTCGGCGTTCTATCCGGGCGGTGGCGGGCAGCCGCCGGACCATGGCGTGCTGCTGTGGCAGGGGGTGCAGACCCGGATCGTGGGTACCCGCAAGGGCGACGACCCCTACCTGCTGCCGGCCGAGGGCGATCCGCTGCCGCCGGTGGGTGCCGCCGTGC
>DASRRF010000407.1:0-1793 GCA_035695905.1 Micromonosporaceae bacterium
GAGCACCCGGCCGCCGATTCCCGGAGCGTCCAGCGGCAGGGTGGCCACCCAGGTCACGTTCTCCGACATGAAGCCGCCCGGCCCGGGGTTCGCGACCGAGGCGGGTACGGCGGCACCGTAGGACGCGAGCCCGGCCACGCCGAGCGAGACCAGCAACCGGCGCATGTCGGACCTCCTCGGTTTCGACCGTCTCGCCCCTTTGTAGCCGACTTGGCGGTGACCCGCCAGGACTCCGCAGGGATCAACGCCCGCACGGTCCGCCGTGATGATCCCTGCGGGAAGCCGGGGGTCAGGGGCGGAAGATGTCCTCATGTCCGGTCGACCGGCGCGCCGTCCGGTCCTCCCGCTGGCGGGTAGCCGCCATGACGGCAGCCCGTCACCGGCACCCGGCAGGTTCGATCCGCGGCCTGTCGTAACCGGACCCGCATGATGCGTACGCCGACCGCGACGGCGCTCGCCGCCGCGCTCGCCCTGGCCGTCCCGTTCGACGCCGCCCCGGTCGACGCCGCCCCGGCCGACGCGGCCCCGCCGCTGACCGCCTGCGTCCCCGCGGTGACGACCTGCCCGGTCTGGAGCGACCTGTACGACGGACCGCCCGGCCTGAGCGACTGGGCGATGGCGAGCGCGATGGACCGGCCCGGCCGGTCGATGTACGTCGCCGGCTGGTCGACGCCGAACTCGACCAGCGTGGACGCGGTCGTGGTCGGCTACGACGCCGCGACCGGGGTTCGGAAGTGGACCGCGTCCCAGCGCGGCGTGGACGGGCTCCCGGTCGCGGTGTGGTCGACCGTCCAGGCGACCCCGGACGGGGGCACGGTCCTCGCCGCCGGGACGTCGTACTCGAGCGAGAAGTGCCGGGTCGTCGTCACGGCGTACGACGGCCGCACCGGCAACCCGCGCTGGTCCGCCCCGCAGCCGGTCGGCCCGGCGCCGTGCGAGTACTACACGCAGTCCGCGCTGGCGCCGGACGGCCGCACCTTCTACGTGACCACCGACACGGCCGTCCCGGCCACGGGCGGCGAGAAGATCCGCAACGGCCTGACGCTGGCGTTCGACAGCGCGACCGGCCGGCGGCTCTGGGCCACCCGGACCACCGGGCCGACGCAGAACTGGCAGGTCACGACGGCGCCCGACGGCCGCCGGGTCTACGTCGTCGGCGACGTGATCGAACCCGGCGGCATCCAGTCGGTCGGCTGGCGGGTCTACGGCTACGACGCGCGGACCGGTCGCGAACTGTGGCGGTCGTCGTACGCGTGCGCCCGCAACTACGGCAGCGCGGCACCGGTGCAGGAGCGGCCGAGCCGGTACTGCTCGATGCCGACCGGGCTGGCCGCCACCGCGGACCGGGTCTTCATCGAGGGCAGCAACGCGTTCGGCTGGGCTGTCACCCAGGTCGCGGCGTTCGACGGGCGGACCGGCCGGGCGCTGTGGCACGCGGACCGCGACCCGTTGCGGTCGTTCGTCTACCTCAACCGGGCGCTGGTCGTGACCGCGGACGGGCGCGGCGTCGTGGCCGGGCGGGTCCGGCTCGACGCGACCGGCGTGGAGCCGCCGCAGTTCGTGGTCGAGCGGCTCACCGCGGCGACCGGCGCGGTCGAGTGGACCCGCGCCGTGGCCGGCAACACGCACTCGATGGCGTACTGCGGTGGCTGCGGGCCGGTCCTCGGCACGGACGGCAGCCGGCAGGTCTTCGTCACCGGCGCGTACCCGCTCGGTGACTCGATCCTGACCACTGCTGGAGTCGACCTGCGCACCGGCACGGTCGCCTGGTCCGCGCAGCACGTCTGGCACGC
>DASRRF010000408.1:0-2778 GCA_035695905.1 Micromonosporaceae bacterium
CGAGGAGCGGCAGGGCCTGAAGATCGGCTGTCTGGAGGAGGCCGCCTGGCGGGCCGGCTTCATCGACGACGCGCAGCTGCGCGACCTGGCGAAACCATTGCTCAAGAGCGGGTACGGTGCGTACCTGCTGGAGCTTCTCGAGCAGAGGGACGAATGGCCACGCTAGCGGAGTCTGAGGCCGTGGTGGACGAGCGGCCACCGGGCGGTGAACCGCCCCGCCGCCGGGTCACCGGCCTGCTCACCAGCCCGTCGGTGATCGCGATCGGGGTCTGGGCGATCGGCGCGCCGGTGGCCTTCCTGCTGCCCCGCGCCGCGGACCTGAACCCGTTCTTCCCGCGGGCCTGGGCGCTGGCGATCGGGCTGGCGCTGGTGGCGATCGCGATCTTCTACTGGATCAACCGGGTGCGCCCGGCCGCCGAGCAGCTCGCCGCGGCCGGCGCCGGGGCGCTCGCCGCCTGGGTGCTGTTCGTACTCAGGCTCGCGCTCAGCGGTACTCCGTTCGGCTTCGGCGGCCTGCTCGGCGACGCCCAGCGGCTGGCCGCCGGGGCGACCAGCTTCGGCGACAGCCTCGGCTCGTCCGGCTACTGGATTCCCGGCCAGCCGCGGGAGTACCCGCCGCTGTACCTGATGATCGTCGGCAAGGTGGCCGCGCTGAACGGCGAGCCGGGCTGGCGATACCTGGCCGGCGCCGAGGTCATCGGCGGCTCGCTGGCGGTGCTGGTGTGCTTCCTGCTCTGGCGGCGGCTGGTCACGCCCTGGCTGGCGCTGGCCATCACCGCGCTGGTGACCCTGGCGTACTTCGACGCCCGCAAGCCGTACGAGGTCATCGCGCTGTACGTGATCGTCCCGTGGGTACTCGCCACGTTCGCGAACCCGCCCCGGGGCCGGCTGCACTGGCTGCCCGCCGGGCTGCTCGGCGGGCTGCTCGTGCTGACGTACCAGGGCTGGCTGATCTTCGGCGCGGTGGGCATCGTCGCGCTGATCGTCATGCGTTGGCGGTCCGCCGCCGACCGGCGCGGCTACCTGCGGCACCTGGCCGGCGTACTGGGCACCGCGGCGATCGTGTCGTCCTGGTACGTGCTGCCGTACCTGTACGCCACGGCCCGCACGCCGAGCAAAATGATCTCAGACATGTACACCTATCAGGGCATGCTGGGCGATGTGTTCGGCTTCGTCGGCACCGCGCCGATGGCGATCCTGCAGGCGGTCGGGCTGGTCGGGCTGGTCTGGCTGCGCCGTACCGGCTGGTGGGCGATGCCGTTGCTGCTGCTCGCGGCGAGCGCCTTCGGCTACCGCGTGGTGCTCATGCTGTCCTTCGCGTACACCGGGCACACCGCGTTCGCCCAGTACGCCGGCAAGGTGGTCGCGGTGGTGCTGACCGCCGCCGGGGTGCTGGTGCTGGCCCACGCCGTACCGCTGCTGCTCGACCGGCTGGCGATCCAGCCGGCGCGCGGCGTGCTGGCGGTGGTCCTCGCCGTCGTGCTGGGCTGGGTCTCGTACACGTTCGCGATGGCCTGGCTGCCGGGTACCCCGTCGTCCTGGGGGTACCCGATCGACGCGCACAAGGAACCGCTGCCGGACGGCGGGTACCCGCGGTATGCCCCGGCCGCCGACCGCACCCCGTGGTTCCCGGTCGGGCCGGTCCAGCACGCGGTGGAGGGCGTACTCGGTCAGGATCCGCGCCGGGTCACCCTGTCCTACGACGACCGGCTCTACTCGTACCTGCCGTGGCCCGGGTACCTGACCACCTCGCGGTACGGCTCGGGTACCTTCGCCCTCTTCGACCAGCGGGTGGCGCAGCTGCGCACGCTCGCCGCGACCGGCGATCCCGCCGCGTTCGCCCGCGCGTCGCAGCACACCACGTTCGGGCCGATCGACATCTTCGTGCTGCACCGCGAGCCGGCCGGCTGGCGCTGGCGCGATATCACGTTCCAGCCGGAGCAGTTCGACGCTACACAGTGGACGGTCATCGACGACCTGCCCGAAGACACCGTGGTCGCGATCCGAAGGTAGGGTGATCGCCGTGGAACGAGCCGACTCCAACCAGGCCGGGCAGGCCGCCCCCGAAGCGACCGGGGGCACCGCGGGCGCGGACTACGCCCAACGCCTGCAGCGCCTCGGCGGGGCGCGGTGGAAGCGCGTGCTCGACGTGCAGGCGCCGTACCGCTGGCACATCCGCCGGCTGGAGCTGGGCCGTACCCTCGATGTCGGCTGCGGCATCGGGCGCAACCTGCACCACCTGGACGGGCGCGGGGTCGGGGTGGACCACAACACCACGTCGATCGGGATGTGCCGGGCGCAGGGGCTGACCGCGTACACCGTGGAGGAGTTCTTCGCCTCGCCGGACGCGACACCCGGCGGCTTCGACTCGCTGCTCGCCGCGCACCTGGTCGAGCACCTCACGCCGGCCGACGCGCGGGAGATCCTCGCCTCGTACCTGCCCTGCGTCAAGCCGGGCGGCCGGGTGGTGTTCATCACCCCGCAGGAGCGCGGGTACGCCAGCGACGCCACCCACATCTGGTTCGTGGGCCTCACCGAGGTGGCCGGGCTCGCCGGCGACCTCGGGTTGGTGACCGAACGCGGCTACTCGTTCCCGCTGCCGCGCCCGTTCGGCAAGGTGTTCACGTACAACGAGTTCGTCTCGGTGGCCCGCAAGCCGTGAAGATCAGACAACTGGCCATCGAAGGCACCTGGGAAATCACGCCGATCGTGCATGGCGACCCGCGCGGGCAGTTCCTGGAGTGGTACCGCTTCGACCACATCTCCGCCGAGATCGGC
>DASRRF010000409.1:0-2206 GCA_035695905.1 Micromonosporaceae bacterium
CCGTGGCTGGTCAACGCCAAGGACGTCAAGCATCTGCCCGGGCGTCCCAAGACCGACCTGTTGACCGAACTATCGGCCGGGTCTTGCCTGCGGTGAGGGCGGTGTCCCTGCGAGGTGGCTAGGTTCGCTGCCCGTGAGCAACGGCGAGGATGTGCCCCGGGAGTTGTCGGGGCTGGTGGTGCCGCAGCACGGGTCGCTTGAGGCGACCGGGGATCTGTTCCAGCCGTACCGGCTCGTTGACGCCGGCGGTGAGGTCGTCGTATCCGTCTCGGCGTTCTTCGCCGAGTTGGCGGCGTGCGGGCGGCCGGCGACGACGCAGCGTTCGTATGGGATGGACCTGCTGCGTTGGTTCCGGTTCCTGTGGGCGCTCGGGCTGGACTGGGACCAGGCGACCCGGGTCGAGGCGCGGGACTTCTGCCGGTGGCTGCAGGTCGCGGTCAAGCCGGTCCGGCCGCATTGGCGGTATCCGGCCGGTGACGCTCCGGGATCGGGCACGGGACCGGTCGCGGCGAAGGTGAACGCGGTGACCGGCAAGCTGGCGCGTGGGGACAGCTACGAGGCGGCGACGGTGGCGCATTCCGAGAGCGTGCTGCGCGGATTCTACGACTTCCATCTCGAGGCCGGGACGGGGCCGATGGTCAACCCGTTCCCGCTGTCTCGGCACCGCGGCCCCGGGCGGGCACAGGCGCATCACAATCCGATGGACCTGTTCACCGGGCAGCGCAGCGGCCGGTACCGGCCGAAGGCGGTGACCCGGGCACCGCGGTGTATCCCGGATGAGCGGTTCGACGAGTTGTTCGCGCAGCTGGGTTCGCACCGGGACCGGGCGCTGGTCGCGTTCTGGGTCTCGACCGGCGCGCGGGCCTCGGAACTGCTGGGTGCCACGGTCGCCGACGTGGACCCGGGCCAGCAGCTGATCACCGTGATGCGGAAGGGAACCCGGGTGCTGCAGCCGTTGCCGGCCGCGCCGGACGCGTTCGTGTGGCTGCGGCTGTATCAGGCGCAGTTGGCCGATCTGGTGCCGTCCGGCCGCGACGAGCCGTTGTGGTGGACCCTGCGGCGTCCGTTCCGGGCGTTGAGCTACGACGCGGCCCGGGTGATGTTCACCCGCGCCAACGCCGCGTTGGACGCGAACTGGTCGCTGCACGATCTTCGCCACACCGCGGCGTATCGGATGGCTCGAGATCCCCAGATGCCGCTGACCGACGTGCAGTGGGTGCTGGGCCACGCGCACCTGTCGACCACGCAGCGCTATCTGAACCCGGTGACCGAGGACGTGATCGCCGGGGTACTCGCCTTCCACGACCGGCAACGCGATCGCGACCCGGCTGCTCCGCCGGCGCCGGGATATCGTGCCGAGAGCCTGCAGATCTTGTTCGGCGAGGACGGCTCGTGACCGCCAGCAGTGAGCGGGTGATCGTCCCGGCGGCCACCGATGCCGCATCGGCGTCGAGCGGGCCGGTGAAGCCGACCGGGGCCCAGTTGCTGGCCGCGTTCCCGCCCCGCCCGCTCGCGTCGTCGTGGCCGGCGACCGAGGCGAGCCGATCCGCGGTGTTGGCCCGGGTCCTGGCCGCGCCGTTCACGTTGGACAACCCGGCCAGCCAGCAGACCCGCCGGCTGGGGGTGCTGGCCGTGCTGAACTGGCTGCAGACCCACCCCGGGGACAGCTGGCAGCAACGGTGGCGGGCCAGCGGCGCGGAGGATCAGAGCGACTGGCGAGACCTGCTCACGACCACGGCAGCCGGTCGTTCCCGGGCCAGGACGGCCACCGGGACACCCCTGCCGCACCTGAGCCCCGGACTGCTGGTTCTGATCTGCGCCGACGTGATCCGACCCAGCGTGGGGTGGCTGCTGCGCTTCGCCCCGGCGCGACGCAACCTCGCCACCGAGATGGCCCGCACCCGGGATGCGGCGGCGTTCGCTGCGCTCGCCGAGTCATGCACCCAGGGCCGGGTCGGACTCCAGAGCGGACAGCAGGCGCTGACCCGGGTCGCGGTCATCGTGGCCGCCAAGGGCGGGCCGGTCGCCGCGGTCCGGGTCGGTGACTGCGTCGAACTCCTCCAAGTCGCCGCCGGCATGCGCGCCACCTCTGAGGGGCACGCGCACAGCCCGCTGTTCTACCACCTGCTGCGCAGCCACGGTGTCCTGGGCGAGGACGCGCCCGCCGCGATCGAGATGTTCTCCGGCCGCGGACAACCGACCTGCG
>DASRRF010000410.1:0-13312 GCA_035695905.1 Micromonosporaceae bacterium
CGGTCGGCTGATGCCGCGACTTTCAGTATCTCGCGGCGGACGGTGGCTAGGTGGTGCACATGCCCTGCAGGCGCTGCCGAGCGGTCTCCACGTCGGCGAGCAGCTGCGGGTCGTACGCCTTGCCGGGGCGGATCCGGACGAACCCGATGTGCATCAGGACGTCCATCATCTGGTCGGCCAGCGCCGGTTCGGCCGACTCCCGGGCCGCCTTCAGCTTCTCGCCCTGTACCACCAGCTCGGCCCGGTCGGCATCGGTCAGCCGGGCGGTCGCCTTGTCGTAGGTGAAGTGGCCCAGTGCCAGTACCGGATCGGCGATCGTCGAGCAGGTACCGGACGTGAACGCGGACGGGTCGGGCAGGTGCAGGGCCGGGCGGTTCGCCGTACCCCCATGGGCTGAGCAACCGGCGACGGACAGTGCGATAACCGCGGTGAGCAGCACCCTCTTCATGGTCAGCTCCCCTGGTTCACGGCGTTCTGGTTGGGCAGCGCGAGGTACGGGAACGCGGCCCGGAACGGCACGTTGTTGGTGTCCACGCCGTCGCCGAGGCCCTCGACCGCGGCCGGGTGACCGGGCAGCAGTACGCCCTCGGCGGCCTGCAGGGTCACGTCGATCGCGTCGTCAGCCAGCCGCCGGCCGTTCGGGAAGCCGGCCAGGTCGCCGCCGAGTACGCCGAGCCGGTTCGGGCTCGCCGAGGGGGCGATCGACATGTTCAGCCGGATCATCTCGCCGGGGCGGATGGCGGCCGGGTCGGCGTCCTTGTTCAGCCGGTGCGCGTTGAGATCCACCGCGACCGGGCCGCAGGCCGAGCAGAACCCGGTCAGGAATGCCTCGACCAGGTCGCCGCGCGGGGTCTTCGGGGCCGGGATCCAGTAGATGGACTGGATCAGGCGGGGCACCTCGGGGTTGGTCACGAACCCGGCGAACTTGCCGTCGTCGACCGGCCTGGTCGCGTTGAACTCGTCCTTACGGCCGACCGGGATGACCACCTCGTTGACTAGCGGCATACCGAGCCGGGACACCTGGGCCAGCCCGCCGTACTGCAGCCGGTCGTTGTTGGACTGTACGATCTCGATCCGCTGCCGGGACGTGGTGCTCCACACGCCGATCACCGGGTTGCGGGTCGGGTCGCCGTTGCGCGCGACCTCGGCCTTGGGCACCTGGATGGCGACCGTGTTCACGTTGTAGCCGGCGAGCGTGTCCTGGCCGACCTCGGTCAGGTTCGCGCCGTAGAGCAGGTCGAAGACCCGCAGGTCGAGGTAGAACGGGTCGTCCGCCTGGCCGGCGAAGACCTTGCCACCGCCGGGCAGGCCGGTGACCGCGGCGTCGGAGACCGCGCCGTAGTTGGGGAAGGACGCCTTGCCGGTGAACGACGGGGCAACCTTGCCGTTGCGGACGAGCAGCTGCGTGCCGCTCGCGGTGATCTTCTCCAGCCGGTACGTCTGGAAGAAGTTCAGGTCCGGATCGTCCAGTGAGGTCACCGGGCCGGTGTTGTAGAGGAACGTGTTCCGGCTCCGGTAGTGGTTGTCGAACCACCAGCGGTATGTGGTGTCCGGCCGGGCGTCGCCGTCGCTGTCGATCCGGATGTCGTACGCGGTGTTCTCCTCGAACGCGTAGAAGTTCGGGCCACCGTTCGGCTCCTCGAACGGGATCCAGTTGGCGATCAGGGTGACCGAGTCCGGCTTGTCCGGGCTGACGAAGGCGTACACATCGGTGTTGTCGCGCCGCGGGTCGTTGGAGACCAGCGGCGCCTCCCGGTGGCTGGACGTACTGCCCACGCCCGGGCCGAGCGTGGTGAGGCCGGCCGCGGTGAGCGCCACGGCGATCGTGGCGACCGCGGCACGGCGTCGGTTGCTGCGCATCTCTCCCCCTTGGGGTCTGTCTGGTTGGGACGGTCACCACGGCCTTCGCTGGCCAGGGCGCCGCGGATGGGTCCCGGTCCCGCGGTTGGCACGCGGCATGCCAACTCCCGGCAACCCACCCATCCGCGCGGGTACGGGCTTCGAACGGCCAGCATGCGAACGAGGCTCATCGTGGTGGTCGGGCTGGCGCTGGCGCTGCTGGCCCTCGGCGGGGTGCTGATCAGCCCGCACGGTCCCGCCGCCGCCCCAAACCAGTCCACTGTGGATCGCCCGGCGGACGCGATAGCCGCGGCGCAGGCCCGGCTGGCCCGGGTACCGGCCGACTGGGTGGGCTGGGCGGAGCTGGGCATGGCGTACGTCCAGCGGGCCAGGGTCACCGCCGACCCGACCGACTACCCGCGGGCCGAACAGGCGCTGGGCAGGTCCATGGCGGTGCATCCGGACTCGAACGCGCCCGCGCTCACCGGGTTCGGCGCGCTCGCCGCGGCCCGGCACGACTTCACCGCGGCTCTCCACTATGGACAGATGGCGACCGCGGCGAACCCGTACGGCGCGGCCGGGTACGGCGTGCTGGTCGACGCGCTGGTCGAGCTCGGCCGGTACGACGAAGCCGAGGCGGCCGCGCAGCACATGCTCGACCTGCGCCCGGACACCGGTTCGTACGCCCGTGCCTCGTACCTCTTCGAGCTGCGCGGTGCGGTCCCCGCCGCCACCGAGATGATGCGCCTCACGCTGGCCGACGCGGCCACCCCGGCCGACGCCGCCTTCGCCCACCAGCACCTGGCCGCGCTCGCGTTCGACGCGGGGGACCTGGCCGGCGCCTCGGCCGAGGTGAGCCAGGGTTTACAGGCGCTGCCCGGGTACCCGCCGCTACGGGCAATGCGGGCGCGGGTACTCGCCGCGCAGGGCGACCTGGCCGGCGCGGTCCAGGAGCTACAACCGGTTGTCGACGCACTGCCCACTGTGGAGTACACGGCGATGCTGGCCGAGCTGCTCGATGTGCTGGGCGACCGGTCCGGCGCGGCCGAGCAGCGCGCGCTGCTCCGGCTCAGCGCCGACCTGCTCGCCGCGAACGGGGTGGCGGTGGACCTGGAACTGTCCCTTGTGGACGCCGATCGGGCACTGCTCGACCACACGCCGCCGCCCTCGTTGACCGCGGCGCGGGCCGGCTACGCGGCTCGGCCGTCGGTCACCTCCGCCGACGCGCTCGGCTGGGCGCTCTATGCGGCCGGCCGTACCACCGAGGCACTGTCCTATGCGGACAGAGCGCTGCGCCTCGGTACCCGCAGCGCGGCGATGCTCTACCACCGCGGCATGATCCGGCTGGCGCTCGGCGACCGGACGGGCGCCCGGCAGGATCTCGCCGGCGCGCTGGCCATCAACCCGTTCTTCTCGGTACGCCACGCCGCGATCGCGCGGAGAGCCCTTGGAGGCCTGTCATGATGTCCACAGTGGTCGGTCTCGGGCTCGCCGCCGGGCTGCTGCTACCGGCGCACCCGCTCGGCAACTTCACCGTCAACCAGTACGCCGGGCTGCGGGTCGGCACCGGCGGGATCGCGGTCGACTACGTACTCGACCTTGCGGAGCTGCCCGCGTACCAGATCCGTACCCAGGAAATCGACTCGAATCCCGGGGGCGCGGCCGGCTGGGCCGGCAAGGCCTGCGCGGACGTTGCCGGGGCCACCCGGCTCGCGGTCGGCGGCCGCCCGGTCACCCTGCTGGTGGACAGCGCGGCGGCCACGCTCCCGGCGGGGCAGGCCGGACTGTCCACCGTGCGGCTGGAATGCCGGCTGCGCGCGCCGGTGACCATCGACCGGGAGACCACGGTCTCCTACCGCGGTTCCGCGTACCCGGATCGGATCGGCTGGCGCGAGGTGACCGCGGTCGGCGACGGAGTGACCCTCGTCGAGTCCGACGTGCCCGCGGGCAGCATGAGCAACCGGCTGTCCGGGTACCCGTCCGACGCGCTGAACGCAACCCCGGATCTGCGTACCGCCACCCTGCGGGTACGCCCGGGCGGCCCGGCCCTGACCGCGGCGGAGGGCACGGTGTCGGTGCGGGCGCCCAGCCGTGGCGCGGACCGGCTCACCGCGCAGTTCGTGTCGCTGGTCGGCCGGCGCGACCTGTCCCTCGGCCTCGGTTTCGTCGCGCTGGCCCTGGCGCTGCTGCTCGGCGCCCTGCACGCGTTCGCACCGGGGCACGGAAAGACCGTGCTCGCCGCGTACCTGGTGGGGGAGCGCGGTTCACTGCGGCACGCGATGACGGTGGCCGGCACGGTCACGCTGACCCATACCGCCGGCGTACTCGTGCTCGGGGTGTTGCTGGCGACGTCGGTGCGGTTGGCACCCGGGCGGCTCTACACCTGGCTCGGCGCGGCCAGCGGGCTGCTGCTCGCCGGGGTGGGTGCGGCGATGCTGCGCCGCGCCCGCCATCACCGGCGCCACCACCACGACCACGACCATGATCACCACGACCACGGGGAGGTCGGCCCGCTGCGGACCCGGGCGTTGGTCGCGATGGGCTTCGCCGGCGGGCTGGCGCCCAGCCCATCCGCCGTCGTGGTGCTGCTGGGTGCGGTCGCGCTCGGCCATACCTGGTTCGGCGTTCTTCTGGTGATCGGGTACGGGGTGGGCATGGCGGCCGCACTGGTAACCCTCGGTGTGGTGCTGAGCCGCTGGCGGGCGGTCTTCGCGGCGCGGGCCGGTGGGCGGCTGGCCGGGTTCGTCCGGCGGACGGTGCCGGTGTTCGCGGCCGGGCTGGTGATGCTGGTGGGTCTCGGCCTGGTAGCCCGATCGCTGGCCGGCCTCGGCTGATCCGCGATATCGATCACATCCAACGCCCGCGGCGGCGGACGTGGGCGGGGTGGCGGGGTCGAGGGAGGCAAGTGTCGTACCCGAACGGGAAGATGCGCGGTGGCGCGGAGGTTGACCCGCATGGTGTCGTGTCTGCGGGCGCGGTAACGCTGCGTTACAGGGTGGTGACTGGCGAAGGGACCGGATGTGACGGGGCAGTTCTCGATGAGGCAGCGTACGGGGGCCGCCGGCCCGTTCTGGCCAACCCCGCGGCGGATCGCCATTCTCTCGGTACACACATCCCCGTTGGACCAGCCCGGCACGGGCGATGCCGGCGGCATGAACGTCTACATCGTCGAGGTCGCCAAACGCCTGGCGGCCAGCGGCGTCGAGGTCGAGGTCTTCACCCGGGCGACCTCCAGCGACCTGCCGTCCTGCGTCGAGATGTCGGCCGGGGTGCACGTCCGGCACGTGATTTCCGGGCCGTTCGAAGGCCTGGCCAAGGAGGACCTGCCGGCCCAGCTGTGTGCGTTCACCACCGGCGTGCTGCGGGCCGAAGCCGCGCGCGCCCCCGGGTGGTACGACCTGATCCACTCGCATTACTGGCTCTCCGGCCAGGTGGGCTGGCTGGCCAAGGAGCGCTGGGGTGTGCCGCTGGTGCACAACGCGCACACCCTCGCCAAGGTCAAGAACGCCCGGCTGGCCGACGGCGACAAGCCCGAGCCGCTGGCCCGCGTCATCGGTGAGGAGCAGGTCGCCGCCGAGGCGGATCTGCTGGTGGCGAACACCCGGGTGGAGGCGCACGAACTGGTCGCGCATTATGCCGCGGATCCGGATCGGGTGGCGGTCGTCGAGCCCGGCGTTGACCTGTGGCGGTTCGCGCCGCCGCCGGCCGGGACCGAGGCGGCGGTCCGGCAGGCCGCCCGGCGCCGGTTCGGCCTGCCACCCGATGGACACGTGGTGGCGTTCGTCGGCCGGATCCAACCGTTGAAGGCGCCGGACGTACTGCTGCGCGCCGCCGCCGCGTTGCGCCGGCAGGATCCGCAGGTCGCCCGGCGGCTGACGCTGGTGATCGTCGGCGGCCCCAGCGGTAGCGGGCTGGAGCGCCCCACCGCGCTGATCGAGTTGGCCGGCCGGCTCGGCCTGGGCGACGCGGTACGGTTCCTGCCGCCGCAGGCCGGTGGTGCGCTGGCCGACCTGTACCGGGCCGCGGATCTGGTCGCGGTACCCAGCTTCAACGAATCGTTCGGCCTGGTGGCCCTGGAGGCACAGGCCTGCGGTACGCCGGTTGTCGCGGCCGCGGTCGGCGGTCTGGTGACCGCGGTGCGGGACGGGCGGTCCGGCGTACTCGTGGATGGTCATGACCCGACCGACTGGGCGCGGGTGCTGGGTGGCCTGCTCGCCGAGCCGGCCCGGCGGGCCGTACTGGCCCGGGGCGCGGTCGAGCACGCCCGGCAGTTCTCCTGGGACCGTACGGCCAAGGGGCTGCTGGACGTCTACCGTGGGGCGGTGGCCCGGCATCGCGCGCGGACGTCCGCGGAGCTGTTCGGCGAGGCCGCCGCGCTCGGCGCGGTCGCGCTGCGAGCCGCTGCGTGGTAGGTCCGGACGACGTTGCCGCGGTCGTCAGGTCGACTCTTGAGGTACGCGAGCTGGCGTGGGAGCCGACCGGCGAGCGATCGTTCGCGGTGACCCTGCCCGGTACGCACAAACTGAGGACCATCTGCAACCTGGTGGTCGGCGAGCATGCCCTGCGCATCGAGGCGTTCGTGATGCGCCAACCCGACGAGCGCCGCGAGGAGCTGTGGGCCTGGCTGCTGCAGCGAAACGCGCGGATGTACGGCGTGGCGTTCGCCATCGACAAGGTCGGCGACGTCTACCTGACCGGCCGGGTCCCGCTGCACGCGGTGACCGAGGAGGAGCTGGACCGGCTGCTCGGCGCCGTACTCACGTACGCCGATGAGTCGTTCGACACCATGTTGGAAATCGGTTTTGGCGGCGCGATCCGCCGCGAGTGGGCCTGGCGGGTGTCCCGCGGTGAGTCCCTGGCCAACCTGCAGGCGTTCGCCCACCTGATCGACAAGCCTCCGCGTTGACGCGGCCCTAGCACCAGAGCCGCCAGCGGCGCTCGCGCCGGCTCGGGTCCTGCTGGTCCTCGGTTGCCGGCATGATGGCCGCGAGCCGGGCCGCGCGGCTGGCCGACAGATCCCGGCCGCGCTGCTCCCAGTCCGCGCCGTACGCCGCGGTCGCCGCGGAGTCCAGCGCCGCGAGGAACGCCTCCGCGGTGGCCGGCGGCTCGGCCGAGCCGGTGAGCAGTCGCAGCGGCTCAAGGATCCGCCCGGCCGCCTCCTCCTCAACGAGACACTCGTACAGCGTCTTGGCCACCGCGTCGAGATCGTGCCGCGCGGTGGGCGGGGCCTTCGGGCAGGAGCCCACCCCGAAATCGATCAGCTTCCCGCGGCCCTCGGTGTCGACGAGCACCCGACCCGGCGCGTAGCCGCCGTGCACGACGCCCCGGGAGTGGGCGGCGGCGAGGCCGAGCAGCGATCCCTTGACCACGGCGAGCGCCGCCTCCGGTTCGAACCGCCCCTCGGCCAGCATCTCCCGCAGCGGCACGCCGTCGATCAGCTCGGTGACGATGGCCGCGCCCGCGCCGGACTCGACGTACTCGTACACCCGGGCCACGTTCGGGTGATCGATCGCGGCCACCCGGCGGATCAGCCCGCGGAAGATCCGCAGGAACGGCTCGTCGCCGCGGAGCATCTCGTTGAGGTACTGGATGGCCACCGGCGTACCCGTGAGGTCGTGCCAGGCCAGCGCAACCCTGCCGGTGGTGCCGTGCCCGAGGTCCCGGATCTCGGTGTACCCGGGGACCACCCACGAACTCATGCCATCGCTCCGCTATCGGGGAGACCTGCTATCGAGAGACGTCTCGATGTGTCGAGATGGTAACCGGCACGGTGCGTACACGGCTGTCCCCTCTTCGGACGACTCCGGAAGGTACCTCGCCGGGCCGGAGAATCTACAGTGGACAGTCTGCCCTGAAGCGCCGGACGAGCGCGCGGCCCAGCAAGCGCTGTGAGCCGCATGACAGTGAATATGACTTGTGAGTCCGGTTGTAAGGCGCTTAGCGTGATCGCAGAACGCCTGCTCCGGGGTTACATCGGGGGATGCCGGCGGTGCGGGTCGGCGAGGGGTGCTGGCGTTCTGGGGGCGGGTGGCACCGGTCGTCGGGGGGCGACGCCACCCTGGGAGGCCCGGTGAGTGCCGGCCTGTGCCTCGGTGGGCACCGGCCAGGCGCCGCGGGGCGTTAACCCGGCGGCCGGAGCGGGCGACGCGGACGGGGGTGCGCGCCGCCCTCCGCCGCCGGGGGCCAAGCCAGCCCGCGAAGGGTACCGTCGCCGCATGGTGGGTCCCCTGGCTGGCTTGCGGGTCATCGAAATCGCCGGCATCGGTCCGGCTCCGTTCGCCGCGATGGTCCTGGCGGATCTCGGCGCCGAGGTGATCCGCGTCGATCGCCCGGGCGGCCGCGGCCTGCCGGTGGACTCGGTTTACGACCTGCTCAACCGCGGCAAGCGAGCGATCGTGGTGGACCTCAAGCACCCGCAAGGCGCGGTACTCATCGGCGAGCTGGCCGCGAAGGCCGACGCGCTGGTCGAGGGATTCCGGCCGGGTGTGGCGGAGCGGCTCGGGATCGGCCCGGCGGCGCTGCGCGAGGTCAACCCGAAGCTGGTGTACGGGCGGATGACCGGCTGGGGCCAGCACGGTCCGCTGGCCGGTACCGCCGGACACGACCTGACCTACCTCGCGATCTCCGGCGTACTGCACGCGATCGGTCCGGCCGGCGGGCCACCGGTACCCCCGCTGAACCTGCTCGGTGACTACGGCGGCGGCGGCATGCTGCTCGCGGTCGGTGTGCTCGGCGCGCTCTGGCACGCCGCCCGGACCGGGCAGGGGCAGGTGGTCGACGCGGCCATTGTGGACGGTGCGGCACTGCTCGCCACCCAGGTGTACGGAATGCTGCACGCGGGCGCGTGGCGGGACAGCCGGGCCGCGAACCTGCTCGATGGTGGGGCGCCGCAGTACGGCGTGTACGAGACCTCTGACGGAAAGTATCTTGCGGTGGGTCCGCTGGAGCCGAAGTTCTACGCCGAGTTCGCCGCCCGCCTGGGCGGCCTCGGCGAGGCGCCGGACCCGTACGACGTAACGGCGTGGGCCGAGCTGCGCAGGCTGATCGCCGCCCGGCTGGCGACCCGTACCCAGGCCGAGTGGCTGGACGTGTTCGCCGGGTCGGACGCGTGCGTGGCGCCGGTGCTCTCGCTCACCGAGGCGCCCGTACATCCGCATCTGGCCGCGCGCCAGACCTTTGTGGAGATCGATGGGGTACGCCAACCGGCGCCCGCGCCGCGTTTCTCGGTGACGCCGCTGGGGTTGCCGACCCCGCCGGCCTGGCCCGGCGAGCACACCCGCGAGGTACTGGCGGACTGGGGGATCTCCGGGTTCGACGAGCTGCTCGCCACCGGCGTGATCCACGCCACCACGCCACCGGGTTGACCAAGGGCTTTGCGGCGTGACCGGAGATCGATCCGGTGCCAAACCCCTTGATCAACGCGGGAAGACGCAACCGGGGGTTGTTACCGGCGAGTATCCCGGCGAGAATGCGTCGATGGAGGCCTTCATTTACGAGGCGATCCGTACGCCGCGCGGCCGGGGGAAGCCGGGCGGCGACGGCAAGGCGGGCGGCGCGCTCTACGAGGTCAAGCCGGTGACGCTGGTGGTCGGGTTGGTGCAGGAGCTGCGCCGGCGCTTCCCGACCCTGGATCCGGCCCGGATCGACGACATGGTGCTCGGCTGCGTGACCGCGGTCGGCGACCAGGGCATGGTGATCGCGCGGACCGCCGCGCTGCTGGCCGGCCTGCCGGACACCGTCGCCGGCGTGACGCTCAACCGGTTCTGCGCCTCGGGGCTGGAGGCGGTGAACACCGCCGCGCAGAAGGTACGGGCCGGCTGGGACGACCTGATCGTCGCCGGTGGAGTCGAGTCGATGTCCCGGGTTCCGATGGGGTCGGACGGCGGTGCGATCATGATGGACCCGGAGTCCGGGTACGCCATCGGCGTCGTACCGCAGGGCATCTCCGCCGACCTGCTCGCCACGATCGAGGGCTTCACACGCTCCGATGTGGACGGTTACGCGGCACAGTCGCATGCCCGGGCCGCGAAGGCGTGGGCGGACGGCGCGTTCGACCGGACCGTGGTACCGGTGACGGATCGGGTCGGCCAGGTCATTCTCGACCGGGACGAGCACATCCGCGCGGACACCACCCCCGAGACGCTGGCCGGGCTGGACCCGTCGTTCGCCGTCATCGGCGAGATGGGCGGCTTCGACGCGGTCGCGCTGCAGCGCTACCACTGGGTCGAGCGGATCGACCACGTGCATACCGCGGGCAACTCGTCGGGCATTGTGGACGGTGCCGCGCTGGTGCTGATCGGCTCGGAATCGGTCGGCTACGACCTCGGGCTCACCCCGCGCGCCCGGGTGGTCGCCGCCGCGGTGACCGGCGCCGAGCCGCTGATCATGTTGACCGGCCCGGCCATCGCCGCCCGCAAGGCGCTGGCGAAGGCCCGGCTCCGCCCGGACCAGATCGACCTGTACGAGGTGAACGAGGCGTTCGCCGCCGTACCCCTGCGGTTCATGCGCGACCTCGACCTCGACGCGGAGCGGGTGAATGTCAACGGCGGCGCGATCGCGATGGGCCACCCGCTCGGCGCGACCGGCGCGATGCTGGTCGGCTCGCTGCTGGACGAGCTGGAGCGGCGGGAGCTGCGGTACGGCATGGCCACTCTCTGCGTCGGCGGCGGAATGGGCATCGCAACCATCATCGAGAGGCTGTAATCCATGATTACCTGGGAGCAACGGCCCGACGGGATCGTGGTACTGACACTCGACGATCCCGACCAGTCGACCAACACGATGAACGCCGGGTACCTGCGGGACATGACGTCCACTGTGGAGCGTCTTACCGCGGAGAAGACCTCCATCAAGGGCGTCGTGGTCACCTCCGGGAAGGACTCCTTCCTCGTCGGCATGGATCTAAAAGAGTTCAGTAGTGGCACCGGTAACGGCAAGCCATTCGCGCATACGGTCTACGAGCTGGCGGCCACGGTCAAGCAGCAGTTCCGCCGGCTGGAAACGTTCGGCCGGCCGGTCGTCGCGGCGCTGAACGGCACCGCTCTCGGTGGCGGTCTGGAGTTGGGGCTGGCCTGCCACCACCGGATCGCGGTCGACCGCGCCGACGCGAGCTTCGGGCTGCCCGAGGTGACTCTCGGATTGCTGCCCGGTGGCGGGGGAGTCACCCGGGTGGTCCGGATGCTCGGCCTGCAGGAGGCGTTGACCAAGGTGCTGTTGCAGGGCCAGCGGCTGCGCCCCGGGCAAGCCGTGGAGCTCGGGCTCATCGACGAGCTTGTGGACACCGCGGACGACCTGGTACCCCGTGCGGTGGAATGGATTCTGGCCAACCCGTACGCGGCCCAGCCGTGGGACTCGTCGGGGTACCGGATGCCGGGCGGGCGGCCGAGCGACCGGTCGATGGCCATGCTGCTACCCGCGTTCCCGGCGAACCTGCGCAAGCAGCTGAAGGGCGCGCACTACCCGGCGCCGCACCACATCATGTGCGCCGCGGTGGAGGGTGCCGCGGTGGACGTGGACACCGCGTTGCGCATCGAGGGCCGATGGTTCGCGGATCTGGTCGGTACGCCGATCCAGCGCAACCTGACCAGCGCGTTCTTCTTCGACCTGCAACATTTGAACAAGGGCGGTTCACGGCCGGACCTGCCAGCCACCGCCGCGGTGCAGCGGGTCGGCGTGATCGGCGCCGGGATGATGGGCGCCGGCATCGCGTACTCCTGCGCCCGGCGCGGTATCGACGTGGTATTGGTCGATGTCTCCGCGGAGGCGGCCGAGCGCGGCAAGGCGTACTCGCGCACGCTCATGGACAAGGCGGTGTCCCGCGGCCGGTCCACCGCCGAGAAGCGGGATGTCCTGCTCGCCCGGATCACCCCGACCGATTCCCTCACGGACGTCGCCGGCTGCCAGGTGGTGATCGAGGCGGTCTTCGAGGATCTGGCGCTCAAGCACGAGACCTACCGGCGGTTGGCCGAGATCGCCCCGGACACCCTGCTCGCCTCGAACACGTCCTCGCTGCCGATCAGCTCGCTGGCCGAGGCGGCCGTGGATCCGTCCCGCTTCATCGGCCTGCACTTCTTCTCGCCGGTGGACAAGATGCCCCTCGTGGAGATCATCCGCGGTCGGCAGACCACCGATGAGACCCTGGCCGCGGCCTATGACGTGGTACGGCAGATAGACAAGACACCGATCGTGGTCAACGACTCGCGCGGGTTCTTCACCAGCCGGGTGTTCGGCACGTACGTCCTGGAGGGGCTCGCCATGCTGGCCGAGGGCGCGCCGGCCGCGACCGTGGAGCAGGCGGCGTTGCAGGCCGGCTACCCGGTGGGTCCGCTGGCCGTGGTCGACGAGGTGACCCTCACGTTGCCCCGCAAGCTGCGGGCCGAGGCGCGCAAGGCGGGTGTGGTCACGCCGGCCCATCCCGGCGAGACGGTCATCGATCGGATGGTCGAGGAGTACGGCCGGACCGGCAAGTCCGC
The DNA here is from genome assembly GCA_035695905.1 of Micromonosporaceae bacterium. GTDB lineage: Bacteria > Actinomycetota > Actinomycetes > Mycobacteriales > Micromonosporaceae > EFPC-2. The sequence continues at coordinate 12,312 of DASRRF010000410.1, forward strand.
CGGAGCCGGCTTCTACGACTACCCGTCCGACGGTTCACCGAAGCGGCTCTGGGCCGGGTTGGCCGACGCGTTCGGCACCAAGCCCGGCGAGCCCGCGGCCCGGTTCACCGACCTGAAGGAGCGGCTGCTGTTCGCGGAGGCGCTGGAGGCGGTCCGCTGTGTCGACGAGGGCGTGCTAACCGGGGTACCGGACGGCAACATCGGCTCGATTTTCGGCATCGGCTTCCCGCCGTGGACCGGGGGTGTGTTGCAGTTCGTCGACCAGTACGCCGGTGGCGTCGCCGGGTTCGTGGCGCGCGCCCGCGAGCTGGCGGCCCGGTACGGCGCCCGCTTCGAGCCGTCCGCTGAGCTGTCCGCGCGCGCTGAACGGGGTACTCCGATCCGGGCCGGCGCGGCGCCCGTCGGGTCCGCGGCCGGGGGCGACTAACGCCGCGAGCGCCTTCTGCTCTGCCCACCATGGCGGGGCAGAGCGAGCTTTGTCCCGCCATGGTGGGCAGAGCAGAAGGCGGCTTCAGGGATATGCCGGGGTGCTATTCGTTCAGCACGTCGAAATGGAGCCGCTCAGTCGGTACCCCCAACTCCGCCAACGCGGCCAGGCAGGACCGCAGCATGCCCGGCGGACCGGCCAGGAACACCTCGTGTCCACTCAGGTCACCGAGTTGGCCGAGGGCGTCGTGCGCCTGCCCGGACAGGGCCTGCCCGGCCAGCGCGCGCGATCCGGCGTACCCGTCGGGCTGTTCCAACGCGACGACCAGCGTGACGGCCGGCCGCAGCTCGACGGCCGCGGACATCGCGGCCAGGTCGTAGAGCTCCGCCGGGCCGCGCGCGGCGAGCAGCAGGGTCACCGGGCGGGCGTCGCCGACCGGGATGCTCTCCAGCAACGCGCGCATCGGCGCGGTGCCGGTGCCCCCGCCGATCAGCAGCAGCTCGCGGTCGTCGACCGCGGCGGCGAGCGTCATCGCGCCGACCGGCGGGCCGATCCGCACCGTGTCGCCGACGGC
>DASRRF010000411.1:0-3380 GCA_035695905.1 Micromonosporaceae bacterium
ACCGGCCGCGGCAACCTCACCATCGTGCCGGGCAGCCACCGGACCAACTGGTTGCCCGGACCACCGCGGCGCGATGTCGAGTGGCCACAGCCACGCGGCGCCATCCAGGTCGCCGTGAACGCCGGCGACGTGGTGCTCTTCGACCGCCGGATCTGGCATGCCAGGTCGGACAACCGCTCGCCGCTGACCCGTAAGTGCGTGTTCTTCGGGTATACGTTCCGCTGGATCGCCATCCGCGACGACGTCGATGCGCTGCCGGGTACGCCGTGGTGGCACCGGCTCAGTCCGGTACGGCGCCAGCTGCTCGGCGGGGTCGGGCGCGGCGACGGCGACCACGCGTGGGGCCATCACCCGCAGGACACCCCGCTCTACGCCGAGCTGCGCGAGCGCGGGCTGCTGGATCCGGGGTACCCGCCGTTGATCCCGTAGCGCCGCCTCTCATGACGACGCGGCTCGCAGCGCCTGTGCGGTGGTGCGCAGGGCGTCGTCGATGGGTGTCGGCTTGAGCCCGAACGTGTCGCTGGTCAGGCTCGAGTCGAGCACGAACGGGCGGTCCCACTGGTACGCGGTCGCGCGCAGCTCGCGGATCGTGGGCGAGAACACACCAACACCCCACATCACCGGGTACGGGATGGAAGACAGCTTCGGCGCCGGTGCTCCGGCCAGCGCGGTGAACCGGGTGGCAATCTCCCGTACGGTCAGCGGCGGGTTGGTCGGCGCGTGCCATGCCCTGCCCCAGGCGCGATCGTCGGCCGCGACGGCAACGAGGACCCGGGCCACATCCGTGATCGACGTCCAGCTGTGCGGCTCGTCGAGCGCCGCCGGCACGTACGCCCGCTTGCCGGCCAGCAACGGCTTGCCGAGGGAGAACGTGAAGATCGAGTTCGCCTCGATGTAGTCGCTCGACCGGACCTCGGTGGCCCGGATCCGTCCGGCCTCGTGCGCGGCCAGTGCGGCGCGCCACATGTCACCACGGATCCGCAGCTTGGGATGGGTGGCGGCGAGCGGTGTCGTTTCGGTGATCGGGCCGTTCACCTGGCCGTACCCGTAGAGGTTGCTCGCGGTGACCAGCGGCGTGCCGGTCCGCTCCGCGGCGGTGAGCAGCGCGGACGCCAGCGGCGGCCAATCGGTGGGCCAGCGGTGGTAGAGCGGGTTCGCGCAGTTGTAGAGCGCGGCAGCACCCCCGGTCAGCGCGCTGAGCCGATCGGCGTCGGTGGCGTCGGCGGCCACCCGCTCGATCGCCGGGTGCTCGGGGCCGCCGCCCCGCCGGGTGATGACGCGGACGCGCTCACCGCGCGCGGCGAGCAGCTCGGCGGTCGCGGTCCCGACCGGACCGGCGCCAACGATGACATGCATGGTGGTCTCCTCGATAGGGCGCTCGCTTGAGAGCACTGCTCTCTGATGTGAGCTATCGTCACACTTCACCTCGCTCACTGTCAAGAGCAGTGCTCTCGAATGTGTGCAACAATCCAGAGCATGTCAGCCCCCTCCATCCGCGCCCGGGTCCGCGCCGAGATGACCGAGGAGATCAAGGCGATCGCCCGGCGGCACCTGGCCACCGACGGCGCGAACCTCTCGCTGCGCGCGGTCGCCCGGGACATGGGCATGGTCTCCTCGGCGCTTTACCGGTACTTCGCCAGCCGCGACGACCTGCTGACCGCGCTGATCATCGATGCGTACAACGCGCTCGGGACCGCCGTCGAAGCCGCCGACGCGGCGGTCAAGGACCGGGCCAACCTGCGCGGTCGGTGGTTGGCCATTTCTCACGGGGTACGCCGGTGGGCGCTGGCCAATCCGGCCGAGTACGCGTTGATCTTCGGTAGCCCGGTGCCCGGCTACCGCGCGCCGCAGGACACCATTCCGGCCGCCAGCCGTACCCCGTCCGCCCTGGTACGGATCCTTGCCGACGGGGTAGGCACCGGTGCGCTCGCCGACGCGTACGCCGACGAGCTGCCCGTACCGGTACGCGCCGACCTGGTGCGGGTGCGCGACGAGAACTTCCCCGGGGGACCGGAGGCGCTGCTCGCCCGCGGGACGATCGGCTGGATCCACCTGTTCGGCGCGGTCAGCTTCGAGCTCTTCGGTCAGCTGAACAACCTGATCGATGCCCGCCAGGAGTACTTCGACCACCAGATGAGCGCAATGGCCGACCTGATCGGCTTGTAGGTGGACCCGCACACCGTGCCCAGGAATGCGATCTAACAACCCTATTGTCAGGGACCCGTCAGATCCCTTGCTGCGCCGAGGTCACCGCCCCTAGCGTGGGGGTCTTGCCGGTCCAATCCTTTGTGGCCCAAGGGTTTTGACGTTCGGGCCACTCCGGCGACCTCTCCCCCGCGAACTGAGGTACCAGCGTGCCCGACGACGTGTACATAGAAGTCACCACAGCGGTCCGGGAACAACTGCGGGGGTTGGAACCTGACGAGCGCAACACGGTCGTCGACGCGCTGTACAGCGCGCTCGGTGCCGACGGCCGGCCGATCTGGCTGCCGGGCGCGAAGGGCCGTCTGTACGCCTGCACGGTGGAGGGTTACGCGTTCTTCTATCGCGAGCTGACCCGCAAGGAGCTCGCGCACGCCGGTGCCGATTTCGGGTACCTCGTCGTCGCGATGAAAGCTATCCCGCAATGGCTCCGGGGAAAGCTGGGCGGATAGCGACGATCCGTACCTCTACTGGTTTCGGGTGCTCCGGCGGGTTGACGACATAGGCGAAGACGGCGATCCCCGCGACGCCGATCGCCGTGGCCCAGGCCATCCGTACCCGCAGCCCTTTGAACAGTTGCAGTACGTAGTAGTAGTTCGCGGCCTGCACCACGTTGCGGGTGGCCGCGCGGAGCACGCCGGATCTCTCGGCGGCTTGTTGTCGCTCGCCGTTGTCCAGACCCGGCGACCAGATCGCCTCATGGCATTCCTGCAGGCCGCGATGGAGGTCCGCCAGCGTGGCCGCCGCGTGCCCGAAAAGCTCGTGCCGCGCGCCGGTCAAGTGTTTCTCGATGCGGCGCAGATAGGGAGCGGCCTGGCTGCGTTTACCCCATGGCCCCGGGAGCCCGCCTGCCTCGTCAGTGAAGTCGGCGAGGGTCAGCCATTCCTGGGTGAGTACGGTCGACGCCACCTTGATCATGTAGCCGATCGTGGACAGGGTCAGCAGAGCGGCGCCGAGCGCCGTGTACAGCCGCCACGAGGTCGGTGGCAGTTGACCAATTCCGGTCAGTTGCAGGCCGGCTATCAACAGGGCGCCGACCCCCGCGGCAGCCGCGAGCAGCCATTTCGCCGCGGACCGCAGCGTCTCCAACTGGGCCGCATAACCCCGGCCGGCATCCAAGTCCGCATGGGTGTCGCGGGCGTCGTGGACCATCGGGCACCACCTTCTGTCCACGACTG
>DASRRF010000412.1:0-3534 GCA_035695905.1 Micromonosporaceae bacterium
GGCACGCGCTGGCCGACGAGGCGTTCCAGGCGGAGTTCGGCCGGCTACTGCGCGACTACGCCGGACTACCCAGCCGCCTGTACGACGCCACCCGGCTGTCCGAGGTCGCCGGCGCCCGGATCCTGCTCAAGCGTGAGGACCTGAACCACACCGGTGCGCACAAGGTGCGCAACGTGCTCGGCCAGGCCCTGCTCACCAAGCGCATGGGCAAGCCCCGCATCATCGCCGAGACCGGCGCCGGCCAGCACGGCGTCGCCAGTGCGACCGCGGCCGCGCTGTTCGGCCTGGAGTGCGTGGTCTACATGGGCGAGGAGGACACCCGGCGGCAGTCGCTCAACGTGGCCCGGATGCAGTTGCTCGGCGCGACGGTGATCCCGGTGACCACCGGCTCGCGGACCCTCAAGGACGCGATCAACGAGGCGCTGCGCGACTGGGTGGCCAATGTGGACAGTACGCACTACCTGCTCGGCACGGTGGCCGGCCCGCACCCGTTCCCGGCGATGGTGCGCGACTTCGCCCGCGGGATCGGCGTCGAGGCGCGGCGGCAGTGCCTCGACCTGACCGGGGCGCTACCGGACGCGGTCTGTGCCTGCGTGGGCGGCGGGTCCAACGCGATCGGCATCTTCCACGCGTTCATCCCGGACTCCGCCGTTGCCTTGTACGGCTTCGAGGCGGGCGGCGACGGGCTGGAGACCGGCCGGCACGCGGCGAGCATCTCCGGTGGGGCGGCCGGCGTGCTGCACGGCAACCGTACGTACGTCCTGCAGGACGAGGACGGCCAGACCGTCGAGTCGCACTCGATCTCCGCCGGGCTGGACTATCCCGGGGTCGGCCCCGAGCACGCCTGGCTGCACGACATCGGGCGGGCCAGGTACGAGGCGGTCACCGATGCCGAGGCGATGGACGCGTTCGGGCTGCTGTGCCGGACCGAGGGCATCATCCCGGCGATCGAGAGCGCACACGCACTGGCCGGCGCGGCGCGGGTGGCCCGCGCGAACCCGGGCAGCACGATCCTGGTGAACTTGTCCGGGCGTGGCGACAAGGACGTGGAGACCGCCGGCAAGTGGTTCGGTGTCCTGTGAGCTTCGAGAAGGCCCGGGCCGAGGGGCGCGCGGCGCTGGTCGGCTACCTACCGGCGGGGTTTCCCACGGTGGCCGGCGGCATCGCGGCGTTGAAGGCACTCGTCGAGGCCGGTGTCGACCTGATCGAGGTCGGCCTGCCGTACTCCGATCCGGTGATGGACGGCCCGGTCATCCAGCGGGCCACCGAGGCTGCCCTGGCCGGCGGTGTGCGTACCCGGGATGTTCTGTCCACTGTGGAGGCTGTGGCGCCGGCCGGCGTACCGGTGCTCGTGATGACGTACTGGAACCCGGTCGAGCGGTACGGCGTCTCCGGCTTCGCCCGCGATCTCGCGGCCGCCGGTGGCGCCGGGCTGATCACACCGGACCTGCTCCCGGACGAGGCGGAGGAGTGGTTCGCCGCCTCCGACGCGTACGGCTTGGATCGGGTCTTCGTGGTCGCCCCGTCCTCGACCGACGAGCGCCTCGCGATGACGGCTGCCGCCTGCCGCGGGTTCGTCTACGCGGCCAGCGTGATGGGGGTGACCGGGGCGCGGGATCGGGCGTCCGCGGCCGCCCCGGCGCTCGTCGCGCGCCTGCGCCGGGTCACCGACCTGCCCGTCGGGGTGGGTTTGGGGGTACGCGATGGGAGCCAGGCAGCCGGCGTCGCCCGGTACGCGGATGGGGTGATTGTGGGTAGTGCGCTGGTCCGCTGCCTGGCCGATGCGCCCGACCTGGCCGGTGGTGTGCAGGCGTTGCGGGCGCTGACGGCGGATCTGATGGACGGCGTGCGGGCCGCGCAGCGCTAGCCGGCGAACGCGGGCACCTGCGGCGGTACGGCCGACGCGTCGGTGGCCTCCGGGATCTCCGGCTCGGCGTCGCGCTCGACGTCGCGCAGGACGCCGGAGCGTCCGGCGATCGCGTCCTGGATGGCGAACCGGGTGGTCGGCGTCATGTGCTCGGGCAGCGATCTCGGATCCTGCCAGGACAGGCGGCAGATCCGGCCCGGCGCGTTCACGGTCACGTCGGCGCGGTCCAGCCGGGCGCGGAACACGTGCACCAGGACGTCGGGAAGGTCGTCACCACAGCCGTTGCCGGTGAGTTGGTAGAGGCCGATGAGGTCGATGATCTCGGTCTGCACGGCGGTCTCCTCCAGTACGTCCCGGATGACCGCATGCACCGGGCTCTCCCCGTCGCGGATCTTGCCGCCGGGTAGAGCCCACAGTCGATGTCCCTGGCTCTGCTGGCAGAGCAGCACGCGGCCGCTGGCGTCGGTGATGACGGCGGCGACCGCCGAAGTGAGCGAGCTCATGGACGTAAAGACTAGAACCGGCCGGTACGTCCGGGCCAGGGCAACGCCATACCTGGAATGAGCGGTAGCGTGTTCACCCGTGAACCTTGCCTCCATCCCCAGCCCGACGACCGCCGTGTGGCACCTAGGGCCGATCCCGATCCGGGCGTACGCCCTGTGCATCGTGGCCGGCATCGTGGCAGCCTGCGTGGTGACCGAGATCCGCATGCGCCGGCGCGGTGCGCCGCCGTACGCGGTACTCGACGTCGCCGTGTGGGCCGTGCCGTTCGGCATTGTCGGCGCACGGATCTACCACGTGATCACGTCTCCGGCCGCGTACTTCGGCGCGAACGGTGACTTCGTCAAGGCATTCAGGATCTGGGAGGGTGGCCTCGGCATCTGGGGTGCGGTGGCGGGCGGCGCGGTCGGCGCCTGGTTGGCCTGCCGCCAGCTGCGCATCCCGCTGACGTTCGTGGCCGACGCGCTGGCACCGGGGCTTCCCCTGGCGCAGGGCATCGGCCGGCTCGGCAACTGGTTCAACAACGAGCTGTACGGGGGACGGACTGACCTGCCCTGGGGCCTGACGGTCTACAAGATTGACGCGACGACCGGAAGAGCGGAAACCGACGCCGACGGGAACCCGCTCGCCTTCCCCGGCACCTACCACCCCACATTCGCCTACGAGTTGCTCTGGGACCTGGGCGTCGCGGTACTCGTCTGGCTCGCCGACCGCCGGTTCAAGTTCGGCAAGGGCCGCGCGTTCGCGCTCTACGTCATGGCGTACACCCTGGGTCGGGCCTGGATCGAAGCGATCCGGACCGACGAGGCCAGTCATTTCCTGGGCCTGCGACTCAACATATGGACCTCGATCGTCGTGTTCATCGGCGCGCTGGTCTACTTCCTGCGGCGCAGCGGACCGCAGGAGTTCCTGATCCCGGACGGGCAACGGTTCCGGGTCGTCACCGAGGAGGAGTACGCGGCGTACGAGCCGCCGGCCGAGCCGACGGCTGACGCCGCGGCCGCAGAGGACGCCGCGGCCTCAGCGGAGGCTGAGGCGGAACCTTCGGCCGAGGCCGAGGCCGAGGCGGAGCCGGAGGAACCGGAGGCCGCGGCCGAACCGGAACCGGACGTTGCGGCGGAGTCCGACGCTGAGCCTGCTGAGCCTGCGGACGAGAAGGCCCGGTA
>DASRRF010000413.1:0-4538 GCA_035695905.1 Micromonosporaceae bacterium
GGTACAACCTCGGCCGGGACGTGCTGGAAGCGGCCGGGCGCGCACAGCCGGCCGACCGCCCCGGCTTGCTGCTCGTCCAGCACCTCGGTACCCCGGACATGGTGCTCAACCTGCGGCACGGCACGTTCTCCCGGGAACACCTCCCGGCGTACGCGTACGACGCGGCCGGCGCGGTCTGGCGGCAGGACGGCGACCCGCGGTACCCGGCGGTCACCGACAGCCCGACCGAGGTGCTGGATCCCACGTTCTACACGCACCAACCGGCCACCTCGCCGGAGATGAACGAGCTGATCCGCCGGTACGGCGGGGACGGCATCGTGGTCTCCCGGCGGGAGTGCGAGGCGCGCTACCCGCTGCTGCGCGGGTGGTTCGCCGGTACCGCGCGCGAACTGCCGGCGGACCCGGCGGACCTGTGCGAGTGGTCGCTGGTGATGGCGCTGACCGGCGTGCTCAACGCGATCGACCGCGGGCTGGTGCCCGGTGGCACGGACCTCGTGGTGCACGGCACCGGCTGCTACCACCGCGACGACTACGCCGGGTACGAGCCGGACGCGGAGGTCGGCACCGTGGAGGGCATCGCGGCGGCGATCCTGGCGGGCCGCTGATGGTCGAGCTGCGGCTGGACGAGGGCCTGACGGCACGCCTGGGTGAGCTCGGCCGCCGGTGCCGGGTACGCCCGCGGACCGTCGTGCTGGCCGGCCTCGCGCTCCTGCTACGCCGGTACACCGGGCACACGGTCGCCGTCCTGCGGCCCGAGTGCGGTGCGATCCGGGTGCACACCGCGCGGGACGCGCCGGTCCGCGCGTTCCTGGCCCGGGTGGAGACCGCACCGGCGGCCCTCGACGACGCCGGCGGCGGCGTCAGCGTCGGGCTGTGCCTTGATGGTCCACAGTGGAGCATTGAGCTGCCGGACTGCCCGGTCGAGCCGGCGGAGCCGTTCACCACCGATCTGGTCGCCATGCTGGACGCACTCACCGCGGACCCGGAACAGTCCACTGTGGATCTGTTGCCGGCGTCCGCGTACGAGCGGCGCCGGCCGATCGAGCTGGGCCGGCTGCACGGCGGGCCGGTGGCCTACGCACCCGGCGCGACGATCCCCGAGACGTTCGCCGCGCAGGTGGCTCGCTATCCGGACCGGCCCGCGGTCCTCGCCGACGACGCCTGCCTGACCTACCGCGAGTTGGGTTCCACGGTTGCGGTCACGGCGGCCAGGATCCGGGAGAGCACAGGCCCGGGGCCGGGCCGGGTGGCCGTGCTCTGCCGGCACGGCGCGGGTACGGTGACCGCGCTGCTGGGCGCGCTGTCGGCCGGGCGGGCGTACGTCCCGCTGGATCCCGGGTTCCCGCAGCGCCGGCAGGCCCAGCTGCTGGCCGGCAGTGCGGCACAGGCGGTGCTGGTGGACCGGGAGCACGCGGCAACCGCGCGGCGGTTGTGCTCGCTGGCCGGACTGCCGGACCTGCCCGTGGTTGAGATCGCGGCTGCGGACTCCACAGTGGACATCGAAGCGGTTGCCGGCGTCGCGCAACCGGACGACCCCGCTTACGTGCTCTATACCTCGGGGTCGACCGGTACCCCGAAGGGCGTCGTGCAGAGCCACCGCAACGTGCTGTTCGGGATCGCCAACCACGTACGCAACTTCGCCATCACGCCCGCGGACCGGGTCAGCGTGCTCGCATCGTTCGGCTACGACATGGCGGTCACCGACCTGTTCGGCGCGATCCTGTCCGGCGCGGCGGCGGTCCCGGTTGACGTCCGTACCCTCGGATTGGGTCATCTGGCGCAGGCGTTGGCCCAGCGGCGGGTCACCGTCTACCATTCGACCCCGACCGTCTACCGGTACCTGCTGGCCAGCCTCGGCGAGGGCGGCCGGCTGCCGGACATCCGCGCGGTCCTGCTCGGCGGCGAGGAGGTGACCCGGCACGATGTCGACCTGGCCCGGCGGCACTTCGCGGCGCACACGGTCTTCGTCAACGGGTACGGCACCACGGAAATCAGCTTCGCCACCCAGTGCCACCTCCCGCCGGACGCCCAGCTGGATCACGCCGTGGTGCCGATCGGGTCCCCTGTGGACGGTGTCGACGTGGTCCTCGTCGACGACGCGGGCCGGCCGACCTGCCTGACCGGTGAGATCCTGGTCCGCACGCCACATGTCGCGCTGGGCTACCTGCACCGGCCCGAGCTGAGCGCCGGCCGGTTCATCGAACACCGCGGCGTGCGCGCGTACCGGACCGGCGACCTGGCCCGCCGGCTGCCGGACGGGCGGTTCGCCTTCCTCGGCCGGGCGGACCGGCTGGTGAAGATCCGCGGCCACCGGGTCGAGCTCGGCGAGATCGAGGCGCAGCTCGCCGCATTGCCCGGAGTGGCTCAGGCCGCGGTCGTGTCGCGGCCGCGGACCGGCCTGGAGCAGGACATCATCGGGTACGTCGTGCCGGCGCGCGATCCGGCCGACCCGGCGGCGTTGCGTGCCGCGCTCGCCGCGAGCCTGCCGGACTTCATGGTGCCCCGGGTGCTGGTGCCGATCGAGGCTCTGCCGGTAGGTCCGACCGGCAAGCTCGATGCCACCGCGCTTCCGCCGCCACCGCTACCCTCCACAGTGGAGAATGCCGGGGCGGATCCGCTGGAGCGGGCGATCGGTGCGGTCTGGTGCGACATACTCGGCATCGCCGAGGTGGACCGGCACGCGACCTTCTTCGAGCTGGGTGGGCACTCCCTGCTGCTCGCGCTGGTCCAGCAGCGCCTGGAACCCATGCTGGGCCAGCGGCTGCCGCTGGCCCGGCTGGTCGAGTACCCGACGGTCGCCAGCCTGGCGGCGCACCTGCGCGCGGGCACCCCCAACGGCACCGCCCTCACCCGGGCCGCCGACCGGATGCGCCGCCGAAGGTCCGCAATGGACGGTCGGGTGCCGTGACCGGAGACGAGCGGATCGCCATCGTGGGCCTGGCCTGCCGCGCACCGGGTGCCCCGGACGCCCCCGCGTTCTGGCGCAACGTCCGGGCCGGCGTCGACTCGGTGCGCCGGTTCTCCGCCGCGGAGCTCGCCGCGGCGGGCGTACCGCCGCAGCTTGCGGGCGACCCGGCGTACGTGCCGGCGTTCGGGTTCCTGGACGGGCTGGAGGACTTCGATGCCGACCTGTTCGGCTACCCCGCCGGCGAGGCCGCGCTACTGGACCCCCAGCACCGGATCTTCCTCGAGCTGGCCTGGTGGGCGCTGGAGGATGCCGGCTACGACCCGGCCCGGACGGTGGCGCAGATCGGCGTGTTCGCCGGCTGCGGTGCCAACCGGTACCTGCGGTACCACCTGCTCGGCAACCCGGCGATCCACCTGCCGGGCGGGCTCGCCGAGGACTGGGACGCGCTGCTGGCCGGTGGCAGCAGCGACTACCTGCCGCTGCGGGTGGCGTTCGCGCTCGGCCTGACCGGACCGGCGGTGGCCGTACAGACCGCGTGCTCGTCCGCGCTGGTCGCGGTCTGCCAGGCCGCCACGAGCCTGCTGGACTACCGCTGCGACCTGGCGATCGCCGGTGGTGCCGCGGTGGTCTCCACCCGGCAGGCCGGATACCCGTACCGCCCCGGTGGGACGCTGTCCGCCGACGGCTACTGCCGGCCGTACGACGTACGCGCCTGCGGTCAGGTGTTCGGCAACGGCGGTGGGGCGCTCGTGCTCAAGCGACTGGCCGACGCGGTCGACGACGGCGACCACATCTACGCGGTGATCGCCGGCTGGGCGGTCAACAACGACGGCGCGGATCGGGCCGGCTTCACCGTGCCCGGAGTCGCCGGGCAGGCCGCGGTGGTGGCCGAGGCGCTGGCGGCGGCGGGCTGGGATCCCGCGGATGTCGGCTACGTCGAGGGCCACGGCAGCGGTACCCAGGTCGGCGACGCGATCGAGATCGAGGCGCTGACCCGGGCCTACCGGATGGGCACGGACCGGACCGGGTACTGCGCGCTGGGCTCGGTGAAGTCCGAAATCGGCAACCTCGACGCGGCGGCCGGCGTGCTCGGACTGGTCAGCACGGCGCTCGCGGTACGGCATGGCGTACAGCCGCCGACCTTGCACTTCACCCGACCACACCCGGACGTCGACCTCGCCGCGAGTCCGTTTCTGGTCAATACCACCGCGCAAGCCTGGCCCGGGCCGCGCCGGGCCGGGGTCAGCTCTTTCGGCCTGGGCGGTACGAACGCGCACGTGCTCGTCGAGCAGGCGCCGCCGCGTCCGGCCACCTCGCACAGTCCGGAGTGGACACTCCTGCCGCTGTCCGCGGCCGGGCCGGAGGCGCTGCGCTGCCTGGCCGAGCGGCTGGCGGCGTATCTCACGGAGGAGCCGGGCGAGCTCACCGATGCCGGTTACACGCTGGCCGCCGGCCGGCGGCGGCTGCCGTACCGGGCGGCCGCGGTCTGCCGGGATGCCAAGGAGGCGGCCACCGCGCTCGACCAACTGTCCACTGTGGTGGCTCCGGCGGATGCCCCCGACCACCTGCGGGCGGCCGCCGCCGGCTGGGTCGATGGGCACGACGTCCCGGCCGGCGACGGCCGGCGGAT
>DASRRF010000414.1:0-2754 GCA_035695905.1 Micromonosporaceae bacterium
GGTGGGTGGAGAACAGCGAGGCGATGCCGCCGGCCCGGAACGGGTTGGCAATCATCAGGTGCGCGGAGCTGGTCAGCTGGCTGTCGGCGGGCAGCGGCAGTTGCTGCGTACCATATTGGATCTTGCGAAGCGCGGACGCGAGCGCGAGCGGGTCCTGGGTGAGCTGGGCGCCGGACGCGTCGGCCTGGTACTCCCGGCTGCGGCTGATCGCCATCTGGATGACCATGGCGGCCAGCGGGCCGAGGATCAGCATCAGCAGCAGCGCGGCCGGGTTCGGCCCGTCATCGTCGCCGCCGCCCATCGGGATGAACCAAGCCAGGTACGACAGGCTCGTGATGATGCCGGCCAGCGCGGCGGCCACGCTGGAAATCAGGATGTCCCGGTTGTAGACGTGGGACAGCTCGTGACCGATCACGCCGCGCAGTTCCCGCTGGTCCAGCATGCCGAGGATGCCCTGGGTCACGCAGACCGCGGCGTTGCGCGGGTTGCGGCCGGTGGCGAACGCGTTCGGCTGCGGGGTGGGTGAGATGTAGAGCCGGGGCATCGGCTGGCCGGCCCTGGTTGCCAGGTCGTGCACCATCGCGTAGAGCTGCGGCGCCTCGGCTTGGGTCACCGGGCGCGCGCGCATCGCCTTCAACGCGATCTTGTCCGACCAGAAGTAGGTGGCCGCGTTCATGGCCAGCGAGAGGAACACCGCAATGACCAGGCCGGTGCTGCCACCGAACCCGTATCCGACGGCCAGGATCAGGCCGGTCAGCAGGCCGAGCAACGCGGCGGTCTTCAATCCGTTGTGATGGCGGGGCACAGTTGTCACTCCTTGAGTGGAAACCCTGCGTGTCCTGCCTTCGGGTCACGCACACCCGTTCAACATCTGCCGGGACAACCCATCTTCCCGACAAAAGCGACACGGTGCTGTGAGTTGGCTGTGAACGCCTTCCCGTTGTGCGGCCTTGGACACACTTGTCCTACAAACCCTTTTCTATCAGCCAGCCGATCGCCCAGACTGGACGAAGCAGAGGAACGGGGGACTCAATGGTGACGGCCACCGGCGCGCGGATGGGCGCTGGCACGCCGGCTACCGCGAAGTCCGGACAGACACCGCGACCAGCACGAAACATGCTTGAAAACGTCCGCCGGTCCTGGCCGGTGATCCAGCCGGTGCTGATCCAGATGGGCCTCGCGGCCGGCATCGCGCTGCTGGTGTCGCTGGCCATCGGGCACACCTGGCCGATCTTCGCACCGATCTTCGCGGTCGCCGCACTGGAGATGATCTGCTCGCGGCACCACCGTACGGCGGTGACCCTCGCCTTCGGCATGGTGCTCGGCGTGCTGCTCGGCGGCAGCTTCAACCCGGCCTGGCCGGCCGGCCACGCGTTCACCGACGCGGTCATCGGCGGTGCGGCCGCACTCGCGGTGGCGGTGTTCACCACCCCGGCGAACCCGGTCGCCGAGGTGCACAGGGCCATCGATCCGCTGCTCGGCCTGGTCTCCGCACAGATACGCAACATCGCGACGGCACTGCGTACCGGAGACGTGACCGCGGCCCGGACGGCGCTGCACGCGTTGAACGCGTCCGCCGACGAGCTGCGCAAGCTGGACGAGACCCTGGTGCAGGTACGCCGGTCCGCGATCCTCGCCCGCTGGCGCAGTGGCCAGGACGTACCCGCGGCGACCACGACGGCCACCGAGATCGGACACGCCGTACGCAGCATCCGGGCAATGGCGCTACAGGCCTGGTGGGGCGTACTGCGTGGCGGCGAGTCCGTGCCGGCCGCGCTGCCCCAGATGCTCGACGCGCTGGCCGACGGGATCGCCGTACTGCGCGGTGACATCGGCCGTGGCAACCAACTGCGGCAGGCCCGGCGGCTGCTCATCTCGTCGGCTCAATGGATCACCGTGATGCGTACCGAGCCGCTCGGCATCGCCGCGGCGGCGGTCGCTGCGAACGCCGACGCCGCCGTCATCAACCTGCTCATCGCGACCGGCCTGTCGGTGGAGCAGGCCGAAGCGTCGATCCAGCAGACCGGGTGACCTCAGCGCGTCAGCGCGGAGACGTCCAGCACGAGCTGCGGCGCGAACCCGACAACCAGGGCGACGAGCGTGGCCAGGCCTAGCGTTGCCGCGACCGCCCAACCCACCCGGATCCTCGGCGCGGCTTGGTCCGCCGGGCTGAACAGCACGGCGGCAACCCGCACGTAGTACGCCAGCCCGACCACCGCGTTCAATGCCACCACCACGGCGAGCCACCCCGCCCCGCCACCGAGCAGCGACCGGACCACCGCGACCTTCGCGAACAGCCCGGCCAGACCCGGAGGAAGCCCGGCGAGACCGACCAGCGCGAGCACGAACGCGGCAGAGACCCAGGGCGACCGCCGGGCGGCACCGCGATAGTCCACAATGGACCCACCATCGGCGTCCGCCGGGCGCAGGGCCACCACGGCCGCGAACGCGCCGAGTTCCATCAGCACATAGAAGATGGTGTACGCGATGGTAGCCGACGCGGCGAGCGCGAAAGCCTTGTCGGTGCGCCCTGAGGCCGCCATGAACGCGCCGAGCGGGGCCAGGATGTAGCCGGCCTGCGCCACCGAGGACCACGCGAGCAGCCGGACCATGCGTTGCTGGCGCAGTGCAACGAGGTTGCCCACGGTCATCGTCAGCGCGGCGAGCGCGGCCAGCGCCGGGCCGGCAACGTCGAGCCACGGCCGTACGGCGTCCGCCGCAACGTAGAGGATCGCGATGACCCCACCGAGCTTC
>DASRRF010000415.1:0-6656 GCA_035695905.1 Micromonosporaceae bacterium
CGCCGCTGGGTGAGGCGATCGCCGATCCGCTGCCCGGCCAGTTCAGCATGGTGTACGCCTTCGGCGTCGGAGAGGTGCCGATCTCGGTCAGCGGCCGGTCCGGTACCGGCGACATCCTGCATACCGTGCGCACGGTCGGCGCGGTGACCAGAGCACTGCATGCGGCCCGGCCCGGCGGGGTACTCGGCCTGCGCGGGCCGTTCGGGTCCGGCTGGCGCATCCCCGCGCCGGCCGGCTCCGACGTCGTGATCGTGGCCGGTGGCATCGGTCTCGCCCCGCTGCGCCCGGTCGTGCGCCACGCACTGGCGCAGCGGGCCCGCTATCGCGGGGTAACCCTGCTGATCGGCGCACGCACCCCGGCCGATCTGCTGTTCACCGACGAGTACGCCGGCTGGCGGGCCGGCGGGGTGGACGTGCGCGTCACGGTTGATCGCGCGGGCGCGGACTGGACCGGGCACGTCGGTGTGGTCACCACCCTCTTCGACCACGTGGTCACGGATCCGGGCCGGACTGTCGGGTACACCTGCGGACCCGAGGTGATGATGCGGTTCGCCGCTCGCGGGCTGGTCGACCGCGGTGTGCCGGGCTCGGCGATCGACGTCTCGCTGGAGCGGAACATGCGCTGCGGTATCGCGCTGTGCGGGCACTGCCAGCTCGGCCCACTGGTTGTCTGCCGGGACGGCCCGGTTGTCGGGTACGACCGGGCCGCCCCGCTGCTGGCCGTGAAGGAGCTGTGATGACCACGCTCGCGGTATGGAAGTTCGCCTCGTGCGACGGCTGCCAGCTCTCCCTGCTCGACTGCGAGGACGAGCTGCTGGCGATCGCCGACGCGGTGCAGATCGCACACTTCCTGGAGGCTTCCAGCGCGACCGTCGAGGGTCCGTACGACGTGTCGCTGGTGGAGGGGTCGGTGACCACACCGTCCGATGTGGAGCGCATCCGGCGGATACGGGACCGGTCGACGATGCTCGTCGCGATCGGCGCCTGCGCGACCGCCGGTGGCATACAGGCGCTGCGAAACTTCGCCGACGTGTCCGAGTTCAGGGCGATTGTCTACGCCCGGCCGGAGTACGTGTCCACATTGGACCGGTCCACGCCGATCTCCGGGTACGTTCCGGTGGACCTGGAGTTGCGCGGCTGCCCGATCGACCGGCGCCAGCTGCTCGGCACGCTCACCGCGCTGCTCGCCGGGCGCAAGCCGGACCTGCCCACGCACAGCGTCTGCTTCGAGTGCAAGGCCCGCGGCAGCTCGTGCCTGCTGGTCACCGGCGGTACCCCGTGTCTCGGTCCGGTCACCCAGGCCGGCTGCGGCGCGATCTGCCCGGCGTACGGCCGGGGCTGCTTCGGTTGCTTCGGCCCGGTCGCCCAGCCGAACACCCCGGCCCTCACCGCCCGGCTGCGCGAGCTCGGCCTGGCGGAAGCCGACATCGGCCGCGTGTTCCGCACGTTCAACGGCGACGCGTTCGAGGTGGTGCCGTCATGACGCACCGCGCCGATCGCTGCCTGCATGTCGCCGCACTCGCCCGGGTCGAGGGGGAGGGCGCCATGCGGGTATGTGTCGAGGACGGCCGGGTGGCCGGCGTACAGCTGGAAATCTACGAGCCGCCGCGGTTCTTCGAAGCGCTGCTGCGCGGCCGCGGGCACACCGAGGCGCCGGACATCACCGCCCGGATCTGCGGGATCTGCCCGGTGGCCTACCAGATGTCGGCCTGCCGGGCCATCGAGAACGCGTGCGGCGTCACGGTTCCCGCCGGGATCGCCGCGCTGCGCCGGCTCCTCTACTGCGGCGAATGGATCTCCAGCCACGCGCTGCACATCTACCTCCTGCACGCGCCGGACTTCCTCGGCTACGACGGTGTGGTGGACCTGGCCCGGCATGAGAAGTCCACAGTGGAGCGTGGCCTGTCGCTGAAGAAGGCCGGCAACGCGATCATGGAGCTGATCGGCGGCCGGGCGATCCACCCGGTGAACGTGCGCGTCGGCGGCTTCTACCGTACGCCGGACCGTGGCGAGCTGGCGTCACTGGCCGAGACGCTGCGCCGGGCGCTGGACGACGCGCTGTCCACCGTGGAGTGGGTGGCCGGCTTCTCCTTCCCCGACTTCACCCACGACCACGAGCTCCTCGCGCTGGTCGAACCCGGCCGGTACGCCATCGACAGCGGCACCCCGACCACCGACCGCGGGCTGGCCTTCCCGGTCACCGCGTTCGAAGAGCACATCGTCGAGGAGCACCTGGCGCACTCGACCGCACTGCACGCGCGCCTGGCCGGGCGGGGGCGTTACCTCACCGGCCCGACCGCCCGGTACACCCTCAACCGCCGCCGGCTCTCCCCGCTCGCCCGCCAGGCCGCCGCCGCCGTGGGTCTCGGTAAGGACTGCCGCAACCCGTTCCGCAGCATCGTGGTTCGCGCGGTCGAGACGGTGTACGCGGTCGAGGAGGCGTTGCGGCTCATCGCCGACTACCAGCCGCCGGCGGCACCAGCCGTGCCGGTACCGGCGCCGGGGCGGGCGGTCACCGGGTACGGCGCCACCGAGGCGCCGCGCGGTGTGCTGTTCCACCGGTACGCGCTCGCCCCCGACGGCGCCATCACGACCGCGCGCATCATCCCGCCGACGTCCCAGAACCAAGCGTCCATTGAGGACGATCTGGGCCGCTTCGTGGCGGGCCGGCTGGATCTCGACGACCACCGGCTGACCCACGAGTGCGAGCAGGCGATCCGCAACTACGACCCGTGCATCTCGTGCGCAACGCATTTCCTCGACCTCACCCGCGTCGACCTGACCGTCGAGCGGACCCGCCACCGGAGGCCAGCATGAACGGCATCATCGTAATCGGCGTCGGTAACCCGTTCCGGCGCGACGACGGGCTGGGTCCCGCCGTCATCACCAGGCTGCGTGCCCGCGACCTGCCTGGCGCCACGCTGGCCACCAGCCTCGGTGAGACCGGTGACCTGATCGACCTGTGGGACGGCGCGGAGCTCGCGCTCGTGGTCGACGCCATCCGCTCCTCGCCGGCGCACCCCGGCCGGGTGCACCGGCTGACCGTCGGGCAGCTGTCCGGTGAACGGGCCCGCGCCGCCAGCTCGCACGGGATGGACCTCGGCGAAGCCGTCGAGCTGGCCCGGGAGCTCGGCCGGCTGCCGGTCCGCCTGGTCCTCTATGCCGTCGAAGCTGGCGACGTCGGATTCGGTCTCGACCTGACGCCGGCGGTCGAGCGGGCCGTGGCGCACCTGGCCGACGAGATCACCACCGTGGTGTGGGCGACGCAGCGCACCCGGCGAGCGCAGGTCGCCTGATGTGCGTCGCGTACCCCGGCCGAGTACTGTCCACTGTGGATGGTACCGCGGTGGTCGATATCCGCGGCCGGCGCCAGCGTGTCGTCCTGCTGGCCCTGGGCGGGGGTACCCCCACCGCCGGCGACTGGTTGCTCGTCCAGTCCGGTATCGCGCTGGCCCGCATCGACCCGGACGACGCGCGGCAACGTGCCCGCCTGCTCGACACACTTCAAGGAGGTCCGCAATGACCAGCCGACGCACCGGCGGGGTCACGCTCGCGCTAGGCGCCGCCACGATCAGTGGGCTGGCCGTCTTCGTCAACGGGTACGGCGTGCGCGCGGCCCGCGACGCGACCGTCTACACGACCGCGAAGAACCTCGTTGCCGCGGTGGTACTGCTCGCCGTCGTCGCGGTGCTCCCGAGGCTGCTGGCATCGCCCGCGAAGGGCGCTGAACCGCGCCGCCCGGCCCTGCTGGCCGGGCTGGCCGTCGTTGCGGTGGTCGGCGGCAGCGTGCCGTTCGTGCTGTTCTTCGAGGGGCTGTCCCGGGCTTCGTCGACGCACGCCGCGTTCGTACAGAAGACCCTGTTCCTCTGGGTGGCGCTGCTCGCCGTACCGCTGCTGGGGGAGCGGCTGCGGCTCGCGCACGCGGCCGCGGTGGCCCTGCTGATCGGTGGCCTGGCCGCCCTGGACGGTGGCCTGGCCGGGTTCCGGTTCGGCTCCGGCGAGCTGATGGTGCTCGCCGCCACTCTATTGTGGACAGTTGAGGTGATTGTCGCAAAGCGTCTGCTGCGCGGTGTCGCACCGATGACCGTTGCGCTGACCCGGATGGGCGCCGGCGTGCTGCTACTGGTCGGCTGGGTGGCGGTCACCGGGCGGTTCGACCGCTTGGTCCACCTCGGCGCCACCGGCTGGCTGTGGTCGGCCGCCACCGGCGGGATCCTCGCCTGCTACGTGCTGACCTGGTTCACCGCGCTGGCCCGGGTGCAGGCCGTTGACGTCACCGCGATCCTCGTGGTGGGCGCGGTACTCACCGGCACGCTGAACGCGACGGTCCGCGGTACCGCGCTGGACCTGGTGGACGTGGCCGGCATGGGCCTGCTCGTGCTCGGCGCCGGCGTGGTGGCCGCCGCGGCCCGGTCGCGCCGGCCGGTGGCGGTGCCGGGATGACCGGCGGCGCGGTGCTGTTCGCGCGGTACGCGTACCCGCCCAACGCGCTGGGGTACTGCGGGCCGGGCGACCCGGCCGCGCTGCTCGGGTACGCGAACGCCGGCGTGGCCGACGGCGGGCTGGTCGCGCTCGCCCGGCAGTTCGCCGGCGCCTGGCCCTACCTCGCGCTGATCGCCGCCGCCAACGGCCGCGCCGACCCCCTCGACCCGGCGGTGGTCGAGGCTTACTGGATCGGCAACCGGCTGCTGCACCGGGTACCGCCCGGGTTGTTCGCGGCGCACCTGCGGGACCGCTTCGAGGAACGGGCCGGGCGCGGCTTCCCGGACCTCGCCGAGCTCGCCGTCGTCGGCGGCGTACCGCACCACAACTTCCACGTGTTCGCCGTCTACCCGTGGGTGGGGCTGCTGCGCGCGGGGCGGGCCGACGAGCCGATGCGGGTGCTCGACTCGTGCCGGGTGCGGTGGGCCACCGTGCTGACGCTCCACAGTGGACTTGCTGAGGTGATGTCACAGCCGTTGACGTGGGACGGCCGGCGCCTGTCGCTGGGTACGCCCGAGGTCCGGTTGGTCACCGTGGCCACCGCGGGCGACACGCTGGCACCACGGGTACGGGTCGGCGACACGGTATCGGTGCACTGGGACTGGATCTGCGACGTACTGTCGCCGCTGCGGGTCGCGCGGTTGCGCCACTACACGCTGAGCCAGCTGCGGCTGGTGAACGACGCCCTGCGTCGCCCGGTGGCGGCCGCGGTCCTCGACTCCTGACCGGCCGGTGGCGGGCAGGCGTCCGCGGTCGGGCCGGTTGACCGCCTCGGCAGGTCTTCCGGCCCTGCTCATTCGCCCGCGGCGGCGGGACGTTGATGGTATGACGACATTTGGACATCCGTGGCTCGTCGACGACCTCGGACCGGCCGCGGTTCATTTCGTGCGACTCCCGGCCGGCGCCGAGGCCTTCGTTGTGGTCGACAACGTGGCCCTGGGCCCGGCGATCGGTGGGGTCCGGCTCAGTACGACCGTGACCCCGGTGGAGGTGGCCCGGCTGGCCCGAGCGATGACGATCAAGAATGCGGTGGCCGGGTTGCCGCACGGCGGCGGTAAGTCCGGCATCCGGGTCGGCGGACCGTTGGCGGCGACCGACCGGCAGCGGGTCATCCGGGCGTTCGCCCAGGCGATCAGTCACCTGGTCGACTACATCCCCGGCCCGGACATGGGCACCGATGAGACCGCGATGGCCTGGGTCCAGGACGAGATCGGTCGGGCTGTCGGACTGCCCGCGCTGCTCGGCGGCATCCCGCTGGACGAGATCGGGGCCACCGGGTACGGCCTGGCCGAGTGTGCCCAGGCGCTGGATGCGGCCGGCCGGTTGGGTCTGGCCGGTGCCCGGGTTGCGGTACAGGGTTTCGGCGCGGTTGGCCGGCACGCCGCGCTGCAGCTGTCCCGGTGCGGGGCTCTGGTGGTAGCGGTCAGCGACAGCAGTGGCGCGGTGTACGACCCGGCGGGGCTGGATGTGGCGGCTGTCGCGGAGTTCAAGCGCGCTCATCCGCTGGGCGAGTACCCCGACGCCAAGCCGATGGCCCGCGACGACCTGTTGGCGGTCGAGTGCGAGGTGCTCATCCCGGCCGCGCAGCCCGACGTGCTGGATGAGGGCAACGCCGAACGGGTCCGCGCGAAGGCCGTGTTGCAGGGCGCAAACCTGCCGGTCACCGCCGGCGGTGAGGCGATCCTGGCCCAACGCGGCATCCTGAGCGTGCCCGATGTGGTGGCCAATGCCGGCGGCGTGATCTGCGCCGCGGTCGAGTACCGTGGCGGCACCCCGACGCAGGCCTTCACCGCGATCTCGGAACGGATCCGGGCCAGCACCACCGAACTGCTCGACCGTATCTCGACCCAGCCGGACCTGCTGCCCAGCGATGCGGCCGTGGCGATGGGCCGCAGCCGGTTGGTCGCGGCGCAGGCGTACCGGCGCGAGTTCTGATCACGCTAGCCGGCCGGTTCGTCCGCTCGCGGGCGCACCGGCCGGTGCACGATCGCCACCGGGCACGGCGCGTGCTGCAGGACGGCCCGGCTGACCGAACCCAGCAGCAGCCCGGCGAATCCGCCGTGCCCGCGGGCACCGACCACGAGGAGCGCGGCGCCGGGCGTGGCGTCGATCAGGACGCGCGCCGTCCGGCCGCGGACCACCAGGCGGCGCACATCCACCTCCGGGTACCTCTC
>DASRRF010000416.1:0-1764 GCA_035695905.1 Micromonosporaceae bacterium
CGCATCGGCGTACCACGAGAAGCTGCGCGCGGACTACCGCGCGGCGCTGCACACCACCGGCGTACCGGAGAGCAACAAGATCTACGAATACGGCGTGACGTTCAACGGCTTCGCCGCGCGGCTGACCGCGACCCAGGCCGCCCGGCTGGCCAGGGCCGACGACGTCGCGAAGATCTGGAAGAACGAGGTGGTCCGGGCGGACACCGTGTCCACCCCGGCGTTCCTCGGCATCGACGGGCCGGATGGCGTCTGGGCGCAGCGCTTCGGCGGCGACGCGCGGGCCGGCGAGGGCATCATCGTCGGCGTCGTGGACACCGGGTTCTGGCCGGAGAACCCGAGCTTCGCCGCGCTGCCCGAGCCCCGCCCGGATCGGGCGGTCATCGCCGCCAAGTGGCACGGCACCTGCGACGCCGGTGCCGACCCCGTGGTGGCGCACCGGATCACCTGCAACAACAAGGTGATCGGCGCGCGATACTTCTACTCCGACGGGATTCAGGCCGGCGTACCGGATGAGTTCGGATCGCCGCGCGACCGCAACGGGCACGGCTCGCACACCGCCAGTATGGCCGCAGGCGACCACGGCGTACCCGCGGTGGTGCACGGGATCCCGATGGGCCGGGCCTCCGGGATGGCTCCGGCGGCCAGGATCGCGGTGTACAAAGCACTCTGGCACCAGCCGGACGGCGGCCGCGGCAACAGCGCGGACCTGGTCGCGGCGATCGACGCGGCGGTCGGCGACGGCGTTGATGTGATCAACTACTCGATCTCCGGATCCCAGGAGTCCATTGTGGACGCCGCCGAGATCGCGTTCCTCAACGCCGCGGCGGCCGGCGTCTTCATCGCCGCCTCGGCCGGCAACACGGCCGGCCCGGGTACGGTCGCGCACAACTCGCCGTGGGTCACCACGGTCGCGGCCAGTACCCACGATCGGGCGTACGGCAAGTCGGTCCGGCTCGGCAACGGCGTGACGTACACCGGGGTGGGAGTGGCGCCGGAGCCGGTCGGCCCGACCGGGCTGGTCGACGCCGCCGCGGCAGGGTCGGAACTCTGCCTCCCCGGCGCCCTCGACCCGGCGAGGGTGGCCGGGAAAATCGTGCTGTGCAAGCGGGGTACCAACCCCCGGGTCGAGAAGAGCGCGGCGGTCAAGGCGGCTGGCGGGGTCGGCATGGTGCTCTACGACAGCCCGGACGCCGGACTGACCGCGGACTTCCATGCGGTGCCGAGCGTGCACTTGAACAACGCCGACGGCCTGGCGGTCAAGGCGTACGCGGCCGACCCGGACGCGACCGCGTCGCTGTCGGCCGGGTTCCACCCGCGGGTGCGGGCGCCGGCGATGGCCGGGTTCTCCTCGTCCGGCCCGGCGCAGGCCTCGGCCGACCTGCTCAAGCCGGACATCGCCGCGCCCGGCGTGGACGTGATCGCCGCGTACTCCCCGCTGAACGCGGGCGGTAGCGACTACGAGCAGATCTCGGGTACGTCGATGGCCGCGCCGCACCTGGCCGGCATCGCCGCGCTGCTGCGCAGCAAGCATCCGGACTGGTCGCCGATGGCCGTGAAGTCCGCGCTGATGACCGCGGCCCGGCCGGTCGGCGGCGACTACACGCCGCTGAACTATGGTGCCGGCCAGGTCGAGCCGGCCGGCGCGTTCGACCCCGGGCTGGTCTACGACTCCGATGCGCTGGACTGGTTCCGGTACGGCTGCGGCCTGGGCCAGTTCCAGCTCGTGTACGGCCCGGCCGCATGCCAGGCGGTCGGCACAATGGA
>DASRRF010000417.1:0-5061 GCA_035695905.1 Micromonosporaceae bacterium
ATCGGCCTCGGCGAGCGCGATTTCACCGGTGTACGCGTACAGCACCCCGCGGTTCGTCAGCGCTCGGGCCTGCCAGAGCCGATCGCCGTACCGCCGGAAGGTGTTCAGCGCGACCCGGTAGTCGGCCAGCGCTTCCGGGCAGCGACCCATCCGGCGCAGGATGACCGCGCGCTGCATGGTGGCCCGCGCGAACGCCAGCCCGGTCGAGGTCTGCCGGGCGAGGTCGATCGCCCGCAGCGCCGCGCGTGGCCGGCCGAGATCGTCCAGTACCAAGGCCAGGCTCATCCGGGCCTCCGCGGCGAGCGGCGCGACCCCGCTGCGGTCGGCGATCGACACCGCGCGCCGCAGGTGCACCGCGCCGCCGGCCGCGTCGTGCAGCTCGCGGGTGGCCAGGCCGAGCGCCCGGTGTGCGGTGACCGTCGCCGTCACGTCGCCACCCGCGGGTACGGCAATGGCCGCCTGGGCCATCGCCCGGGCGCGGCGGGGATTCGCCATCACCAGGGCTATTGCCTCCCGCGCCAGGTCATGTGCGGAGGATCCGGGGGTACGCGAAAACTGCCCCATCCGGTCCTCCCGCCTCGCCCCCCTGGGCTGTCGGATACCCGTCGTATGCGCTGCGTCGCTGTGGGTGTCTGCTGGACGCACCCACATCTGAGCAAAGGAGCGGGCCATGGTGGCATCGGGTATTCAGCCGTTCGAACACGGTGGTCGGTGGCTCAGCCGGTACGATCGCGCAGCGTGGCAGACTTCGATGCCGCGACCGCCCTCGCCGGTGCGGCCCGCGGCGACCAGCGGGCCTGGGACGCGATCGTCGGCCGGTACTCCAACCTCGTCTGGGCGGTGGCCCGCAGCTTCCGGCTGAGCGGCGCGGACGCCGCCGACGTCACCCAGGCGACCTGGCTACGGCTGGTCGAGCACCTCGGCGACGTTCGGGACAGCGCGCGGTTGGGCGCCTGGCTCGCCACCACCGCCCGCCGGGAGGCGCTGCGCATCCTGCGCCGCTCCCGTCGGGACATCCCGACCGAGAACATCGGGCTCTCCGAGGAGTACCCGAGCGTGCCACCCGAACTGCATGTCCTGCGTACCGAGCAGGAGACGCTGCTGTGGAACGCCTTCCAGCGCCTACCGGAGAGCTGCCAGCGGCTGCTGCGGGTACTGCTGGCCGATCCCGCGCCGTCGTATGCTGAGGTCGGCGCCGCGCTCGCGATGCCGATCGGCAGCATCGGGCCGACTCGGGCCCGCTGTCTCGCCTCGTTACGAAGCATGCTTGTCGACTGACCTGAAGGAGCCCGGTTGTCCGACGATGAGCTGGCCGACGGGCTTAGCGCATTGTTCCGGCACGCCGACCCGGTACCCGCGGCGGTTCGCGACGCGGCCGCGGCGAGCCTGACCTGGCGCGACCCGGACGCCGCACTCGCCGCACTCGTCCAGGACACCGCCGACAGCGACGCGATGCCGGTCACATCGCGCGGTGCGGTGCCACGGCTGCTGACCTTCGAAGCCGACGAACTCGTCATCGATGTGGAAATCAACATCCAACCCGACGGGGTACGCCTAACCGGCCAGCTCGCGCCGATGCGGGCGGCCACGATCACGGTCTGCCGGATGCACGCGCAACAGGACGTGCGCGCCGATGCGCTCGGTAGGTTCGCCGTGGCCGGCCTCCCGCATGGTCTGGTCCGGTTGCGCTGCGCCCGCGGCGCGGCGGTACCGGTGAACACTGAGTGGTTCGCGATCTGACGCCTACAGCAGGTGCAGCTCGAAGGAGAATCGGGTTGTGAACAGTGCCCAGCACACCGGTGGGTACTCGTGCAGCATCTCCGCGCGCAGTTGTTGCATCCGGTTGGGTTCGACCGGGACACGCATGTCGAGTTCCTCGTCGTACTCGGTCTTCGGCAGCCCCCAGGCGCGGCCGATGGCCGAGTTCACCGGGTTTGGACCAACGTAGTCGGCGATGTTCTGTGGCGAGCTGGGCAGGTGCCGTTCGCCACCGGCCACCTGGTCGGGATTGTGAAGTGGCGCGAGGCTGCGCCAGTTGAGCGGATCCGCCAGCCCGCGCCAGGTCGTACCGATCGTCACGTGCTGGGTGAAGAGCTTCTCGATGGCACCGCGGTGCTTCGTCTTCCAGTCCGTCTGCGAGTTGGACCGGCCGACCAGGTCCCGCGCCCACTCCGCATCCAGGCTCCCCAACAGTGTTGCCACCTCATCCGGGGACTGCGCCTTGCGGATCAGGATGACCGCTCGGTCAAGGCGTTGCCGGCGGGCGGCCGCGTTGCCGTGCATGGAGGTCCGGTCCCGCTCGTCCTGCGCGCGCCGGAGCAGCTCGGCGTAGAGCTTCGCCAGGTATCCGGTCGGCCGCAGGTTGAGCCAGTTGCTCCACTGGACCAGTTCCTTGGGCGCGTCGAACAGGTCGAGCTTGACGAACCAGTTGTCCAGCCGCTGCCCATTGAGCAGCCGCAGTTGGATCTTCAGCTGGCGGACCAGCTCGGCCTCGAACCGGCCCAGTACCTCCTGGTCCAGCCGGTACTTGGCCGGGATTCGGATCCGCAGGACGATCGTCTTCTTCGGCATCGGCCGCAAGACACCGAGCTGGGCGAAGTTCGGCGTGCGCAGCTGGTCGCGCAGGCGGTCCAGCGCCTTGAGCGTCGCCGAGTTGGACTGCTGCACGAGCCCGCTGAACTCCCGGGCGGCGTCCTCGTTCCGCTCCTCCTCATCCTGGATCTTTCCGATCGCATCGCTGAACAGCGCGGCCGCATCGGTCGCATCCACCGGCAGGTCGTCCCAGATGCGCTCCAGCCGGTCGGTCAGGGCCACCCCGTGCTCGTCGGCGAAATAGCACATCGGAAACGCGTCGTGCCGCTGGTACAGCACGAGATCTCCGAAGCAGGTGGTGAAGCGGTTGACCAGTTTTGGCTCGTCGACAACCTCGGTATCCATTGCGGTCTCGTCGCTGGCCTCATCCACCAGCCGGGTCGCCAGGGGACGCTCCGGATCCATGTGTCCTCCTCGGGTCGTCAGCCAACCGACGCAGCGCCGGTCACCTGACAGAGCGATGGTGGACACCACTGATACGACGACAACCCGACAGAAGGTCCGCCCGTTCTGGGTCCGCTCGCGTGGGACGCGGCGGAGCCAGAATGGGCGTCAGGCCTGCTGCAGGACGATCTCGTTGCCGTCCGGATCGTGGAAGACGGTCTCGGTGCCCCACGGCTGGGCCGCCGGCGGGCCGTCGAAGGAAACGCCCCTGCCGGCGAGTACCTCGTAGTCCTTCACAATGTCGGTCGAACCGAGGACCAGACCGCGCAGGCTACCCGCGGGCATCGACGGGAACCAGGTCACCAGCGTCAGGCACGGTCCGCCGCCCGGCGGCGCGACCCGGATCCACCGCAGCCCTGGTACGGACGTGTCGTCGGCGATCAGCTCGAAGCCCAACGTGTCAACGTAGAACGCCCTCGCCCGTTCCTGATCCGACACCGGTACCGAAACCACCGTCACGCTCTCGATAGTCATGGCTTCATCAGACCGGCGGCAGGCGTACCCGTCCAACAGCTCTTGCGATGCTGCGTGACAACTAGCGGTTGTCGACCTCGAGGTCCGCAGACGGCAGCCAATGCCGGCCGGGTTCGACGGCGAGCCAGCCCTCGGCCTGCCCGATCGCCTGCGCCCGATCCAGCAGGAGCTGCAGCCGTGGATGCGTGTCGTCGGCTCGCCACGCCAACCACCACCGGTAGATCGGCGCCGGCTCGGCCGGCACCACCCGGACCTCGGCCCCGACGAGGGTCGCCCAGGCCAGTGGGAAGACCGAAAACACCTTGGGATGGGTACGCAGATGCGCGAAGTATCCGTCCAGGCCGAGGTTCTGCCCGCTGCCGTCGTACGCCACACCGAACTCCTCGGCAAACCGCCGGTACCAGCCGACCGCCTCCGGCGACGAGCCGCCGGCCGGGACCCACACACTCCCGCCAAGCTCGTGCAGGCCCAGCACCCGTGCGTCGGCTTGGACACTTCCGGTGCCGAGGAAGATGCCGCACGGCTCGTGAATCACCGGCCGCCGGGCGATCCCGGCGGGCCATGGCTGCCCCAGGTCGGGTACCCGCCCGAAGGCGACATCGATCTCGCCGTCGCGCAACGCCTGCAGCGCGGCCGGAAAGTTGCGCCGCATGCTGGTCTCGACAACCAGCTCCGGGTTGGACTCGGTGATCCGGCGAACCACCCGCAACGGCGCCAGCACCATGCTCCACGTGTCGATGCGCAGCGGTCGGGTGCCGGGGTTGGCCGCCGCGATCGCCACGTCGGCGTCCGCGAGCAACGTGGTGGCGTACGGCAGGAAGCTGCGCCCGGCCTCGGTCAACCGGACGCCGCCCGGCCCGCGCGCGAGCAGCGTGGCGCCCAGCGCCCGCTCCAGCCGCTGGATCCGTTTGGACAGCGCCTGTTGGGTCAGGAACAGCGCCGTGGCGGCCCGTCCGAAGTGGCCGTGTTCCGCGACGCAGACGAACGCCCGCACCTGCGCCAGATCGAGGTCCACGCCGGCATCCTAGGCGCTCCGCGGGCTCACCGGGATTCGGGCCAGGACAGCGGTGCGGCGCGGGCCAGATCGAGGTCGTCCCAGTCGGTACGCCGCGGCGAGAACGTCTCGACCATCCGCGTCGCGAATGACCACATTGGACGTCGTCGACTCGGCGACGTACCCATCGACGGTCAACATGATGGCCTCGTCGCAGCCGGCCCGGATCGCCTCCGTCTTGGCCAACGCCGGCCCGACGTAGCTGCCGGTCGCCTTGGCCCGGTTCGGCACGCTCACATCCGGGCTGCGCCGCCACGAGGTCACCATGCACCGCAGGCCGTCGCCGGCGAGGTACCCGTCGGTGATGGGCGTCGTGGCGATGCGCAGGCTGGTGGCTATGTCGTTCATCCGGACAAAGAGCCGTTCCTGGGCCAGCAGAAGCAGCGGCCGGACATACGCGTCGGTGCGCACGTCGTTGCGGCGCAACAGTTCGGCCGTGACGGCGACGAGCTGGCCGGGCTCCGGTTGCCGTGCCGATCCGCGCGTACCGGTTGCCC
>DASRRF010000418.1:0-7592 GCA_035695905.1 Micromonosporaceae bacterium
GGCTGAACACCCGGTTGTGCCGGCCCAGGTAGCACGGGTCGTGGTAGGTGACCGCCGCATCAACCTCGTGCGCCGGGACGAGCCGGCCCTCCGCGACGAGCCGGGCCAGCAGCTGGGTGTGGTGTACGACCTCGTACACCCCGCCGAGTTGCGGGTACTCGTTGGCCAGCGCGTTGAAGCAGTGCGCGCAGGTCACCACGATCTTCTTCGCCCCGGCCGCGTTGAGTGTCTCCACGTTCTGCTTGGCCAGTTCCTGGAACAACAGCTCCTGGCCGAGCCGCCGGGCCGCGTCGCCGGTGCACGTCTCGCCGCCGCCGAGCACCATGAACTCGACGCCGGCTTCGCGCAACAGCTCGGCCACCGCGCGGGTGGTCTTCTTGGCGTTGTTGTCCAGCGAGCCGGCGCAGCCGACCCAGAGCAGGTACTCAACGTCATCGGGAATGCGGTCCTCGAGTACGCGTACCTCGAAGGGCAGCCCGACCGTCCACTCCAGCCGGGCCTTGGCACCGCGTCCCCAGGGATCGCCGGCCCGTTCCAGGTTGCGCAGCATGGTGTGCGCCTCCTGCGGGAACTGCGACTCGATCAGCACCTGGTACCGCCGCATGTCCACGATGTGGTCCACGTGCTCGATGTCGACCGGGCACTGCTCCACACACGCGCCGCAGGTGACGCACGACCACAGCACGTCCGGGTCGATCACACCGCCCTCGGCCTCGGTACCCACCAGCGGGCGCTGCGCCTCGGCCTTCGCGGCGGCCGGCGCGTTCTCCGGATCGAGCAGGTACGGGGCCTTGGCCAGCGCGTGGTCGCGCAGGTTCATGATCAGTAGCTTGGGGCTCAACGGCTTTTCGGTGTTCCACGCGGGGCACTGCGACTGGCACCGGCCGCACTCGGTACACGTGGCGAAGTCCAGCAGGCCTTTCCAGGTGAAGTCCTCGATGGCACCGCGGCCGATCTTGTCGTCCTCGCCCGGGTCCTCGAAGTTGACCGGCTTCCCACCGGAGTACACCGGCAGCAGCGCGCCCAGGCCGCGCGGCCGGCGGGAGAAGAGCACGTTGAACGGGGCCAGGAAGATGTGCAGGTGCTTGGAGTGTACGACGATCACCAGGAAGGTCAGTACGACGCCGAGCGAGCCGAGGATACCGACCGTTTCCAGCACGTCGTTGGTGGTACGCCCGAGCGGGCGCAGCAGGCGCGCGACGGCCTCGGATGCGAACGACCCGCTCGGGAACGGGAAGTACCCGGTGTTGATCTGTGCCCCGCGGTAGAGCAGCAGGGTCCACATCACGTTGAAGATCATAAATAGTACGAGCCAGGCCGCGCCCAGGTGCGATCCGAAGAACCGTGACCTACGCCCCTCGCGCCGGGGGTTCTGCCACAACCGGATCAGGCTGAACGCGACGAGGCCGCAGAGTACCGCGACGATGAAAAAGTCCTCGGTGAAGCCGAGCCACGCATCAGTACCGATCAGCGGAATGTGGAAGTCGCGCTGGAACAGCGCGCCGTACCCTTCGAGGATCGTGGCACCGAGGATCACGAACCCCCAGAACACCGCGAAGTGGGCGGCACCGGGCAGGCTCCATTTCAGCAGCTTGCGCTGCCCGAACACCTCGGTGAGCACCGCCCACAGGCGCGGCCCCACGTTGCGGGTGCGATCCGGCTCTACCGGCTGTCCGGCCCGCCCCAGCCGGTAGAGCATCAGGACGCGCCGACCGGCCAGCGCGAAGGCCACCGCCGTGATCGCCAGACCGAGCACGAGTCGCACTGTCACCTGCACCTCCGGAGTTCGGGGGTCCAGACTACGGGTTGGTGGGCCGGGTAGAACCTTCGGCTCACACGTCGAGCAACTGCCGGCGTTCGAAGCTGACGTACCTGCTCATCGCAGGACGCGTAGCCAGACGTTCGTCGCCAGCGGCGCCTGGGTCAGGCTGATGCGTTCGAGCTTGACGTTGGTACCGCCCGGGTGGTCGAACAGCCGGACGCCGTCGCCGAGCAGCACCGGCGCGATAAACACGAGCATCTCGTCGACCAGGCCCGCGTCGAGGCACTGCCGGGCGGTGCTGGCGCCGAGGACGTTGACGTACTTGTCGCCCGCGGCCGCCTTGGCCGCGGCGACGCCGCCGGGCAGGTCACCGACGAAGGTGACTCCGGGTACCGGGGTGGCCGGGGCGTGGTGGGTCAGGACGAACTGCGGTCCGGACCACCCGCCGCCGAACGGCTTGCCCTCCTTGCTGGTGCCCTTGTGCGGGTCGTCGCCGCGAAAGGTGCGGTTGCCGACCAGCAACGCACCGATCTCGCCGATCACCTCGTCCACGGTCGGGTTGGGTCCGATGTACTCGGTCAACCAGGACATGTCACCACCTGGGCCAGCGATGAAGCCGTCCAACGACATGGTGGCCGAATACAGCACCTTGCCCAATACCCCAACCTCCTGACACCCGCGCTGCGGCCTACCGTACGTCACACCGCCAGGCCGGCCGCGGTGGCGGCAATGCCGAGCAAGGAGCACATGCCGAGGGTACGCAGCACCGACCAGCGCAGCCGGAACAGTGATACGACCGCGATGGCTGTGATGGCGAGCGCGGCCGGTCGGATGCTGGCAAGGTCGGGCAACTGCATCCGCACCGGTCCCCAACGGTACTGCTGGGCGGTCGCGAACAGGGTGTGGGTGGCGAAGTAGGCGGCCAGGTTGGCGATGACGCCGACGACCGCGGCGGTGATGCCGGTCAGCGCGGCGGTGAGGGTGTGGTTGCCGCGTAGCCGTTCGACGTACGGGGCGCCGAGGAAGATGAACAGAAAACAGGGTACGAACGTGGCCCAGGTGGTCAGCAGGGCGCCGAGGACGGCGGCGACCCACGGGTTGAGCGTGCCCGGTTGACGGTATGCGCCGAGAAAGGCGACGAACTGCACCACCATGATGAGCGGCCCGGGCGTGGTCTCGGCCAGCGCGAGCCCGCGCACCATTTCCCCCGGGGCCAGCCAGCCGTACGTTTCCACGGCGCGTTGCGCGACGTAGGCGAGTACGGCGTATGCGCCACCGAAGGTGACCAGGGCGGTGCCGGAGAAGAACAGTCCTTGGCTGGTGAGCACGCTGTGGCCGCCGGTGAGCGCGGCGACGGCACCGGTTGGTACGGCCCACAGACTCAGACCGACGGCGAGGATGGTAACGGTGCGCCGGTTGGTAGGGCGTTCGGTGTGCAGCGCGTCGTCGGGGATCAGCGGCGGCTCGCCGTCATCGTTGCCGGGTACGGCTGACGCGATGGTTTCGGACGCGACCCGGTGCAGCAGCCAGCCGGTCAGGGCGGCGCAGGCGATCACGACCGGGAACGGTACGGCGAAGACGGCCAGCGCGGCGAACGCCGCCACGGCGAGGATGACGAGGGCGGGCCGGGCCAGAGCACGCCGGCCGACCCGCCACACTGCGTGGGCGACGATGGCCAGTACAGCCGGGGCGAGGCCGGCGAAGACGGCGGTGACCGCGGTGCTGTCGCCGTACCCGACGTAGATGGCTGACAGCGCGAGCAGGGCGAGCGCGCCGGGCAGCACGAACAAGGTGCCGGCGACCAGGCCGCCGCGGGTGCCGTTGAGCAACCATCCAATGTAGACGGCCAGCTGCTGGGCCTCGGGACCGGGCAGCAGCATGCAGTAGTTCAGCGCGTGCAGGAACCGGCGCTGCCCGATCCACCGTTTGGTGTCGACGAGGGTGTGTTGCATGACGGCGATCTGCCCCGCGGGACCGCCGAAGGTCTGTAGAGAAATGGCGAACCAGGTCCGTACCGCGTCCCGGAACGGGACGACGTCGGCCGTCGCGGCGGTCCGTCCACAAGGGACACTGCTCACGCCGGCTCCCGCCCCGACAGCAGCGCCCGGCGGAAGTACTCGTACAGGCCGTCGAAGAGCGGTCCGGTCACCGCGAGGACGTCCGTGTCGGCGCACACCATGGACAGGCCGCGCAGCACCACATCGAGGCCGGCGGCCTCGGGCGCGTCGTAGCGCTCGTCGTCGAGGTCGGCCTCGTGCACTACCTCGGCAATGCGCCACAGCACCGGATCGGTCAGGTCGTGCCGGCGCAGGATGGTCTCGAACGTGCAGTCCCCGTTGTGGTGACCCAACTCGACACCACGCATGTCGAAGGGGGTGGCGCCGGCCGGGACCTCGGCCGGGTCCGCGATGAACACGAACTCCGCCTGCGGGTCGAGATGGCGGCGGATCAGCCAGGCGCATGCGGCTCGGTCGATGTGCACTCCGGTGCGGGTCGCCCACATCATGCCAACTCCTCGTCTCAGTCCGCTATGGCGGCTTCGTCTGTGGCGGCTTCCTCTATGGTGGCGGCCAGCGCGGTCACCGCGGCGCGGGCGGTGTTCCGGCCGGCCGGCGGAAAGTAATCGCGGCGGCCGATGCGGCGCAGTTCACCGCGCAACCGGCGGAGTACGGCCGACCGGTGTGCCGGGTCCGCGCCCATGGCGTCGGCGGCGTCAGCGGCAACCTTGCCGTACTCGTCGGCCCGGGCGGCGGCCATCGCGGCCACGAGCTCGCGTTCCTGCCGCCGGCTGGCCGGCCGCGCCAGCCACATTCCGGCGGTACCACCGGCCTCGACGACCTGCTCGGCGATCCAGTCGAGCTGCTCGCGGGTCCGCGCGTCGGCGGGCAGCGCGACGAGACCGTCGCCCAGCTGGGCCACGCCGAGGCGTTTCAGCGCCCGCCAGACCGCGATCCGCGGAGTGGACGGCTCCCGTGGCATCCGGTAGCACAGCAGCACCCACTCGCCCGGTGCGCCGGTGGCGGGTTCACCCGGCATGGGCAACCTGCCGGGCCAGCTCGGTTGCCCACGCGCGTAGCCGGTCCCGCATTGTGTCGTCGACCTGCTGGCTGGGCAGGTCCCACCGATCGGCGCCCGGTACGTCGCAGTCGATGGCCACCGTGAGCGCCGGTGCGGAGATCGCGCACACGGGTACGGGTGCCGCCCGGTCGAGCAGTGGCTCGGCGGGGGTGCCCGCCACCAGCCGGACGGCGTGTGGGCTGACCGCCTCCTGCGGGTGCAGCCCGGCCGAAGCGGCCCACCATCCCGCCGGGGCGACCGCGTTGAAGAAGGCCGCCGCCAGCCGGCTCTTGTTCGCCCCGTGCAGGCATACGAAAAGCACCGTACGGGGTACCGCCTCGTTCATCCCCCGCCCTCCCCTGGACCATTCCGCAGATCAGTGTAACCATGGTTACATGAAATGGGTTACCCGGGAACGACCCAAGGTCGACCGAATCGCCTGCGCGTGGCTGGTGCGCCGGTTCGTCGACACGGACGCGGAGATCTTGTATGTGCCCGCCGGCGACGTCCTCACCGTCGCGGAGACCGAAGGCGGGCACTCGTTCGATGCCAAGGGCGCCACCTACAGCCACCGCACCCACGCCGACGGCACCCAGTGGTGCACCTTCGAGACCCTCATCGACGCGTACCAGCTCAGCGGCGATGCGGCGCTGGTCGAACTGGCCCGCATCGTGCACGCCGCCGACATCGCCACCGAAACCAGCACCCACCCGTACGGGCCGGCCCTGCGCGCGATCGGCGACGCCGGCTCCGCGGTGGAGGAGGACGACCAACGGCTGTTGGAGCGCGGAGCGTTCGTCTACGACGCCCTCTACGCCCATTGCCGGGGCCAGCTCCAGGAAGGCCGACCATGATCGGATGGAGTGCCATCGGGTACGGGGCAGCCATGTCAGCGGCCGGCGCCGGGGTGCTGGTCGCGGCCGTCGCGCGCGGGCAACGTCTGGCTGCCGGTGTCGGCGCGGCGCTCGGGGCCGCCGCGGGGCCGATCGCCTGGAATACCATCCTGCGCGCCACGCATGCCGACACGTTCTTCACCGATGCACCGCTGACGGTCCTGCCCGCCAGTTGGCAGGACACCGGCTCCGGCGTGTTTGCGCTCGCGGTCACCGCGCTCGTGCTCGGGTTCGGTGCCCTGGCCGGCGGGCCGGCTCGCCGCGTCACCGGGTACGCGTTGCTGGCCGGGTTGGCGGCATTCCTGGTCGACGTCTACCTCTACTGATCAAGGACCTCCGGAGGTCGGCCCGGCGGGGCCGGACATGCTGGTAACACCCTCCTGCTCTGCCCACCGCGTCGGGGCCGAGCGCGGGCGGGCTAGCGCTCTGCCCCGACGCGGTGGGCAGAGCAGGAGGACCCACGAACATCAAGCCCGCTCGGTGCCACCGTCAGTAACGCCACCGCGTCCGGGCCGCGATCTCGGCCGGCTCGGCGCCGTCGAAGAGCGCGATCTCGTGCCGCCGTACCGTGGCCACCGTGTCGATCAGCTCCTCGCCGAGCGCCCCGGTGAGCGCTGGTTCGGCCACCAGCGCGGCCACCGCCTCGGCCAGCGTGGCGGGCAACCGGACTGCACCGTCCAGCGACGCCGGGTCGACCTCGACCGGATCCGGCAACACCTCCGACGAAGCCAGCCCGGCCGCGCCGGCGGCGAGCAGGGCGGCCATCGCCAGGTACGGGTTGGCCGCCGCGTCGAAGCTCTTCACCTCCAGGTTTGCGGCGGTATCCCGGTTTCCGGCGGTACCCGGTACGAAGCGCAGCGCCGCTTCGCGATTTTCCCGCCCCCAGACCTGGTACGCGCCGGCCCAGTGCGACGGCACCAGCCGCAGGTAGCTGGCGACCGACGGGGCGCCGATGGCGAGCAGTGCCGGCAGCCGGGACAGGATCCCGCCGGCGAACGCGGTACCGGCGCCGGTCAGTCCGTACACCCCGTCGCCGCCGGTCATCATGTTCACCCCGTCCCGCCACAGCGACAGGTGGACGTGCCCGCCGTTGCCCACCCCGTCGGCGAGCACCTTCGGCGCGAACGTGGCGCGCAGCCCGTGCCGAGCACTCACCGCCCGGATCGTCTCCCGTACCAGCACCGCGGTGTCCGCCGCGCCGACCGGATCCTCCGCGGCCACGGATACCTCGTACTGCCCCGCCGCGTACTCGGGATGGATCTGTTCAACCGGCACCCGTTGCGCAGCCAAGGCGTCGAGCACCTCGCGCAGGTAGTCCGACAGCTCCACCAGGCGGGTCATCCCGTACGCCGGACCCTGGCACGCCGGCACAAACTCGCCGTCCACTGTGGACGACACGCACCACTCCACCTCGAACGCAGCCCGCACGGTGAAGCCTTGCGACGCGAGCCGGTCGGCCTGCCGCCACACCGCCAACCGGGAGTCCTGCGGGTGCGGCCGGCCATCCTGGTCGTACCGGTCGGCCGGCGCCCAGGCCCAACCGGGCTGCGCGGCGAGCGCGGTCAACCGGCGCAGGTCCGGGTATAGCCGCAGGTCGCCCACCGGCCCGCCGGCGAACCGGCCGGACCCGATCGAGTCGTCCACCAGGAACACGTCGAACACCGGCGACATGCCCACGCCCCATCGCGCGGCATGCGCAAGCTCACCGACAGGCACCGCCTTCACGCGCGTCACGCCGGCGTTGTCCACCCACGTAAAAGCCACCAGCTGCACGCCGTGAGCGGCCAATGCGACAGCCAGCTGCTCGGCGTGTTCTACCTGCACGACCTGGTCCACCGCGATCACCCCTTCCGCGCGAGGCACCTCGGGCGTGGTCTACT
>DASRRF010000419.1:0-2081 GCA_035695905.1 Micromonosporaceae bacterium
GCAGGGTGGGCGTCTCGACCGGCGGGGCCAGCCGGCGGATCTCGGCGGGCTTGTAGGACGGCGTGCCGCCGTCGAACCCGGCCGCGATCACGGTCACCCGCACCTCGTCGCCGAGGGCGTCGTCGATCACCGCACCGAAGATGATGTTCGCGTCGGCGTGCGCCGCGTCGGTCACCAGCTGGGCCGCATCGTTGATCTCGAACAGGCCCAGGTCGGACCCGCCGGCGATCGAAAGCAGCACACCACGCGCGCCGTCCATGCTCTGCTCCAGCAGCGGGCTGGAGATCGCCTTTTCGGCGGCCTCGATGGCCCGGTTGTCGCCGCGGGCGCTGCCGATGCCCATCAGCGCGCTGCCGGCCCCGCTCATCACGCTCTTCACGTCGGCGAAGTCCAGGTTGATCAGGCCGGGTGTGGTGATCAGGTCGGTGATCCCCTGTACGCCGGAGAGCAGCACCTGGTCGGCCTGGCGGAACGCGTCCATCATGCTGATGCTGCGATCGCCGAGGGCGAGCAGCCGGTCGTTCGGGATCACGATCAGCGTGTCGCACTGCTGGCGCAGCTCGTCGATGCCGGCCTCGGCCTGCACCTGGCGCCGCTTGCCCTCGAACGAGAACGGCCGGGTGACCACACCGATGGTGAGCGCACCCAGTTTCCGGGCGATGTTGGCCACCACGGGCGCGCCGCCGGTACCGGTACCGCCGCCCTCGCCGCAGGTGACGAACACCATGTCGGCGCCCTTGAGTACCTCTTCTATCTCGTCCCGGTGGTCCTCGGCGGCGTTGCGGCCGACATCCGGGTTCGCACCGGCACCGAGGCCGCGGGTGAGCTCACGGCCGACGTCGAGCTTGACGTCGGCGTCGCTCATCAGCAGTGCTTGTGCGTCCGTGTTGATCGCGATGAACTCGACGCCCTTGAGGCCAACCTCGCTCATGCGGTTGACGGCGTTCACGCCGCCGCCACCGATGCCGACGACCTTGATGACCGCCAGGTAGTTGTGCGGAGGTGTCATCGGTCTGCCTTCCCCTTCGAGGTTGTCGCGCCCATCCCCAGCTCCGCCGCGTGCCACGCGGGCGGATCCCGGAAGGGCGTCCCCCATGCGGGCGACTGGTGTGAAACCCTCACCCTTTACTAGAGGCTTATAGTTATGTCAACTAGCCGCCACATAGCGAACGTAAGGGCATGTCGTACGTGATCCAAGGACCGCGACGGCGTGTCGCCGTACCGGCCATATCCGCCAAGGGTGTCCACTGTGGACAATAGGTGCCTAGCGGACCGTGGCTACCTCCGGTGCGCTCACGTCGATCCGGTTTCCCCCGTGGCCCAGCAGTACCGTCGCCACCTGGGCTTTCCGTTCGTTCTCGGTGGCATCGCCCCAGATCACCGTACGTTTGCCACGCAGGTCCAGGCGGATCCTGGTGGCCGCCTCGGCGGCGAGCGACACCAACTCGGTACGCAGCTGCGGGCTCAACGCGACGAGCACGCGCAGCACCGCGCGGGTGGCCGGGTCCGCCGGTCCCGGGTTGGCCACCAGCACCTGCGGCAGGTCCGGCGGGCGAGCGGCGACCGTATGAAACCCGACACCGCCGGCGTCCAGCAGGAGGAACTTGCCGTCCCTCGGTACCACCGCGACCGGGGTGCGTTCCACCACCGCGATGTGTACGGCGCGCGGCCAGTCCCGGGATACCACCACCCGGCCGACCGGGGCCAGCTCGGCGACCCGGGCGCGGACCGCGGCCAGGTTCACCCGGGCCAACGGCGTACCGGCCCGGACCGCGGCGGCGATCCGCACCTGGTCCGGCGAGAGGATCTCCACGCCGGTGACCCGCACCTCGCGTACGCCCAGCACGGCTGTGCCGTACACGAGCCAGACCAGGAGCCCGACGGCGAGCAATCCGGCCGCACCCACCGCCCACGGGACGGCGGCCTGCCTGCGCCACTGCCGGGCGCGCTGGTTGAACCGCCGTACCGACGCCGGCACCGCGTCCGGGCGGGCCCGCACCAGCCGCCAGCGCCGGGCCGGACGCGGGTTCACGACTGCTCGCGGGAGTGCCGGGCGAGGTAGGCCGCGCGGGCCGGGGTGG
>DASRRF010000420.1:0-5690 GCA_035695905.1 Micromonosporaceae bacterium
CAGGCCAGTGCGAGCTCGAAGAGCACGCCGGCGAAGCACGATCCGGAATCCAGCAGCGCGATGAGGCTCCGGCTGGTTACGTCGAGCCGCTTGAGGGTGCGCTTCAGGTAGTGCCGGATCTCGTTGACCAGCCAGTCGGTGCCGCTGTGCGCGGTGATGAGCCGGTCGAACGCGAGGACCCGGGGGATGTCCCCGCGGGTCTTGATCACCCAGGTGCCGAGCTCGGGCTCGTTCGTGCGCAGGCGGAGGATCAGGTCGTCGAGCTCCCGCGCCACCGCCAGCGGCCAGAACGCGGCGCCCTGCCGGTGGATGCCGGATACGCCGGCGGGTGGTTCGTCATCCGGTCCGCTAACTGTGATGATGACGGTGCCGCCGGCCCGGTCGAGGTCCGCGTGCACGTGGGGATAGCTCACCGCGGTGCCGGTGACCGTACGCGCCAACGGGGTGAGCGCGATGCCTTGGCCACCGCCCGGCCGGGCGGGTGAGCCTGGGCCCGATGCCGCGGCGGCCGCCGCGGCCCGGGCGTGCACCACGTCCTCGAACCGGCCGCGGGGTACGGTTTCGTCGACCAACCCCCACGCGACCGCGGTGCCGCCGCGGACACCGTCGGATTTCGTGGCGAACACGTCGGCGAGGTCCTTGCGGACCCGCCGCTTGTCCACGATCCGCACCAGTCCGCCGGTGCCGGGCAGGACGCCGAGCAACGGGACCTCCGGCAGGGACACCGCCGCGGCGCCGTCATCGACCAGCACGATCGTGTCGCAGGCGAGTGCGATCTCAAAACCACCGCCGGCCGCGGAGCCGTTCAGCGCGGCGATGTAGGTCTGTCCGGAGTGGAGCGTCGCGTCCTCCATGCCGTTGCGGGTCTCGTTGGTGAACTTGCAGAAGTTCACCTTCCACTCGTGGCTCGACTGGGCCAGCATGCGGATATTCGCGCCCGCGCTGAACATCCGGTCCTTGCCGCTGGTGACGATGACGGCGCGGACCTCCGGATGCTCGAATCGCAGCCGCTGGACCGCGTCGTACAGCTCGATATCGACCCCGAGGTCGTACGAGTTCAGCTTCAGCTCGTACCCGTCGACGATGCCGCCCCGCTCGTCCACGTCCAGCACGAGGCGCGCGATCTCGCCGGCCAGCTCCAGGCGCCAGTGGCGGTACGCAGAGGGATGTGCGTCGAACGAGACCTCGTACGACATGGCCCAATGTTCTACAATCCGACGACGTACCGTCAATGGGTTGTAGAAGATTCTTTGAGGGGGCGGGGTGAACGGGCGGCGGCGAGCCACCGGCGCGGCCAGCGCACCGTCGCTGCTGCTGACGGTGCTCGGTGAGTTCGTGCTGCCGGCCGACCGTCCGGTGTGGACATCCGCGTTGGTACGGGCACTGGCCGAGGTGGGGGTGGAGGAGAAGTCCGCGCGGCAGGCCCTGGCCCGCAGCGCGGACGAGGGCATCATCGTGCCGGACCGGGACGGGCGGCGTACCCGCTGGGCGCTGACCGGATCCGGGCGCCGGCTGCTGACCGAGGGCGCCGAGCGGATCTACGGGTTCGCACCAGAGATGTCCGACTGGGACGGGCAGTGGCTGATCCTCGCGGTCACCGTGCCGGAGAGCCAGCGCAGGTTGCGCCACCAGCTACGTACCCGGCTCACCTGGGCCGGTCTGGGTACGCCCGCGCCCGGCCTGTGGGTCGGCCCGGACACCCGCAAGGAGGCCGAGGTGGCTGACGTGGTACGCGAACTCGGCCTGGACGGTGGTGCGTGCTCCTACATTGGACGGTTCGGCGGCATCGGTGAGGTGACCCGGGTGGTCCGGCAGGCCTGGGAC
This sequence comes from Micromonosporaceae bacterium, assembly GCA_035695905.1. Lineage (GTDB taxonomy): Bacteria > Actinomycetota > Actinomycetes > Mycobacteriales > Micromonosporaceae > EFPC-2. The sequence goes on from DASRRF010000420.1 coordinate 1,825, forward strand.
CTCGTCGAGGTGGCCCGGCGGTACCACGGATTCGTCCAGCGGTTCGAGACCGAGCGCCCGCAGACCCCCGCCGACGCTTTCCGCGCCCAGATCCACCTCGTCCAGGACTGGCGTCGCTTCCCGTTTCTGGACCCGGCGTTGCCGCGCGAGCTACACCCCACACCCTGGCCGGGTACGGCGGCCGCCGAGCTGTTCGGCCGGCTGCACCGGGCTTGGCATCCGGACGCGCAGGCGCGCTGGGCGCAGCTTGCGGTCAGCCCCTGATCCGCTCGTTGCCGGGGTCGTAGAGCGGGCGCAGCGACACCACCGCCGGGTACGACGCGGCACCGATCTCCACCGTCCACTCCGCACTGTCCAGGTAGGACTGATCCACCGGCGACCCGTCGCCGTCGACCATTGCGAGCCCGACCGCGCCGCCGAGGGTGAACCCGTACGACGCGGCCCGGATGTAGCCCACCGGCTTTCCGTTGCGGCGTACCACCTCGGCGTGGAACATCAGCGGATCCGGGTCGGTGAGCAGGACCTGGACCAGCCGGCGGGTCAGCGGGCCGGCTGCCCGCTTGGCCAGCACGGCGTCCCGGCCGATGAAACCACCCGGCTTGTCCAGCGCGACTGCGAAGCCGAGGCCGGCCTCCAGCACCGAATCGGTGTTGTCGATATCGTGGCCGTAGTCCCGGTACCCCTTCTCCATCCGCAGGCTCGACAGGGCCTTCAGCCCCGCGTGCCGCAGACCCACCGCGCGGCCCGCCTCGACCAGCCGGTCGTACGCGTGGACCGCCTGCTCCGCCGGGATGTACAGCTCGTACCCGAGCTCCCCGAGGTAGGTGATCCGGATGCACAGCGCCCGGGCGAAGCCGATGTCGATTTCCCGCGCGGTACGGAACGGGAACGCGTCGTTGGACATGTCGCACGTGGTTACCGCGGCGAGCAGCTCGCGGGAGCGCGGCCCCTGGATGTTGATCTGGCCGTGCGCCGATGACACGTCGGTGACGAACGCGTGCGCATCGGCGAAGTGGCGGCGCATCCAGGTTTCCGCGTGCCGGTGCGCGGTGTCCGAGGCGACCACCCAGAACCGCTCGTCCCCGAGCTTGGTGACGGTCAGGTCCGCCTCGATCGTGCCACCCTCGTTGAGCCATTGGGTGTACGTGATGACGCCGGTGTCACCGTCCACCCGGTTGGCGCAGATGCGTTCCAGCGCCGGCCCGGCGTCCCGGCCCTGCACCAGGAACTTCGACATGAACGACATGTCCATCAGGATCACGCCGGTCCGGGTGGCCTCGTGCTCGGCGGCCCAGTAGGGGAACCAGTTCGGCCGGTCCCAGGACAGTCTGTCCACTGTGGGTGAAGCGCCCTCGGGCGCGTACCAGTCCGCGCTCTCCCAGCCGCTCACGTCCCGGAAGAACGCGCGCCGGTCGACCAGCCGCTGATGCAACGGTGACAGTTTCGCGCCGCGGGCGGTCCGCATCGAGCGGTTCGGGTAGTGGCATTGGTAGACCATGCCGAGCGACTCGACCGTCCGGGTCGCCCGGTACTCGGGGTTGCACTGGTAGGCGTGCAGCCGGTCGATGTTCATTCCGGTGATGTCGATATCGGCCCGGCCGTTCACGATCCAGTGCGCCAGCGCGCGGCCGATCCCGCCGCCGGTCAATATGCCGATCGAGTTCAGCCCGGCGGCCACGAAGTAGTTGCGCAGCTCCGGTGCTTCGCCGACCACCGGCAGCAGATCCGGGGTGAAGCTTTCCGGGCCGCAGAAGAACATGCGTACCCCGGCCTCCATCGAGACCGGGATTCGGGCCATCGCCTTCTCCAGGTAGGGCGCCATCCGGTCCCAGTCCGGTGGCAGTACGCCGAAGGAGAAGTCCTCGGGGATCCGGTCCACGTGCCACGGCGCGCAGACGGTTTCGAACAGGCCGAGCATCAGCCCGCCGCCCTCTTCCCGGAAGTACCCGTACGACGCCGGATCCTCCAGGACCGGAAGTGAACCGTCCACCCCGTCGACGGGTTCGGTGATGAGGTAGTAGTGTTCGGCGGCCTGCAGCGGGATGTTGACCCCGGCGGCCTCGCCGAGCTGCCTGGCCCACATGCCGGCGCAGTTGACGACGTATTCGGCTTCGATGTCACCGTGCGGTGTGCGTACCCCGACAACCGCGCCACGATGGGTGAGACCACGACCCTTAAGGACGCCGGTGACCTGGACCCCTTCGATGATTTTCACCCCGTGCATCCGCGCGCCCTTGGCGAGCGACATGGTGACATCCACCGGGTTGGCCCGGCCGTCCTTCTCGACGTAGAAGCCGGCGAGCACGTCGTCGGTACGGGCGAGCGGAAACAGCCCCTTGACCTCACCGGGGGAGATTTCCTGAACGTCCACACCGCAGTACCGGTTGAACGCGGCCACCCTCCGGTACTCCTCCAGCCGGTCCGGCTCGGTGGCCAGCTCGATGAAACCAACCTGTTTCAACCCGGTTGCCTGACCGGTCTCCGCCTCCAGGGACGCGTACAGGTCACGGGTGTACTTTCGCATCTCGGTGGAGGTCTCCGAGGTCGACCCGAAAGTCACCATCAAACCCGCGGCGTGCCAGGTGGTGCCGGAGGTCAGCCGGTCGCGTTCCAGCAACAGCACGTCGGTCCAGCCGAGCTTGCCGAGGTGGTACGCGACGGAGACGCCGATGATCCCACCGCCGACGACAACCACCCGCGCGCGGCCCGGAAGGTTCATCACTGTACCGTCTCGCCCAGGCGCTTCGGCACGCACATCCGCCAGGCGTCGGTGACCAGCTCGCGCATCTCCGCCTCGTCGATCGCATCCATCCGGACCTGAACCCATTGGTACCGCTCGTCCCTGCGCTCCGGCATCAGGAACTTGTCGGGCTCCGCGGCGACCAGGGCGGCCCGCTCCTCCTTCGGGTAGCCGAAACCCATGATGGTCTCGTCCCGGGAGAAAGCAACATAGACGATCCTGCCGACCCGGAACTTGATCCGGTCCCGGACCAACGCCTCCTCGGTACGCGGCAGCGACATGGCCACCCGCCGGACGTCCTCCACGGTGATCATCGTTCTCCCCAGGGTATAGCGGATGTTACTGGCGAGTTGGTAATCTGCCGCCACCCTTCGAGCGGGAGGTAGCGCGATGTCGATCGGCCAGTCTACCGAGGATCGGGCGGTGACCGCGGCGAGCCGGGTCGGGTTCCTGGCGCCGGTGGCGGCCTGCGCCGGCCTCCAGGTCGTGGTGCTGTACCTGTTCAGCGGCGGTTCGGACGCGCTGTTCGCGTTCTTCGGCGCGTGGGGCTGGCTCGGCGTGCACCTGGTTGCCCCGGTCGTCGGGCTTGCCATGCTGGCGTGGCAGGCGCGGGCGCCGGGCGTGGTCAAGCCGCGGGCCGAACCGCGGCTGTGGCTCACCCTGGCGCCGGTCTGCGTGGTCGCGGTCATCGGCACCGGGGTGGGATTGGCCGCTCTGCTCGCGCCGGCGGTGACCGCGAAGGCGTGGCCGTGGCCGGTGTCCACACTGGACATCCGCGCGTTGGGCGTGTGGGCGTTGACGTTCGGGGTGGGCTCGGCGTGGGCGGTCGGGGACAGCAACCCGGAGCGGCAGCTAACCGGAGCGGTGAGCTATCTGGTGGCCGGCACCGCGAGCCTCGTCGCGCTGGTCCGGTACGCCGGTGAGGTGCGCTGGGGCACCCTCGGCGCGGCCGGTCGGCTGATGGCCGGGCCGGCGGACCGTTGGCAGCCGGCCGCCCTCACCGACTGATGGACGGGCACCACGGTACGGTCGCGTATCGTGGTCACCCATAGCCGGTGATGCCGCACACGGGTGGTGGCTGGAGGCGGCGCTGCTGGCCGCTTTCGTTGGGTTGACCTGCGCCCTG
>DASRRF010000421.1:0-3498 GCA_035695905.1 Micromonosporaceae bacterium
CGGCACACCCGGGTGGAGGAGGAGGCGGGTCGGCGCGAGCTCATCGGATCAGCGGTGGTCGGCCGCTCGGCCAATCTCGCCGCGGCCCTGGTCGCCACGTCCGGGGCGAGCCTGGTTGTCGGAGTGTTCGTGGCGCTCGGCATGATGAGCCAGCACACGCCGGCCGCCGGAGCCATCGCCATGGGCCTGGCCTGGGCGGCCGCCGGGATCACCTTCGCCGCGGTCGGGGCGGTCACCGCGCAGCTCAGCGAGACCGCCGGTCCGGCGCGCGGCATCGGCATCGCGGTCCTCGGGGTCGCGTTCGCCCTTCGCGCCATCGGTGACGTGTCCGCCGAGCAGGGCAGCGGCCCGTCGTGGTTGTCGTGGGTGCCGCCGCTCGGCTGGATTTATCAGGTACGGGCGTACGACGAAAACCGCTGGTGGGTGTTCGCGCTGATCGCCGTGCTCGTGGCGGCTCTGGCGTACACCGCCTTCGCCCTGGCAACGCGCCGCGACATCGGTGCCGGCCTGCTGCCGGCGCGACTCGGTCCCGCGGACGCGGCGCCGGGCCTACGTACCCCGCTGGCCTTGGCCTGGCGGCTGCACAAGGGCGCGCTGTACGCCTGGACCGCGGGTTTCGTGGTCTTCGGCTTGCTGATCGGCGGCGTGGCGAAGACCACGAGCGACCTGATCGGCGACAACCGGCAGCTTCAGGAGGTGATGGAGCGGATGGGTGGCAGGTCCGCGTTCAGCGACGTCTTCCTCGCCGGCGTACTGGGCCTGGTCGCGATCGCCATCTCGGCGTACGCGATCTCGGCCGCGCTGCGCATGCGTACCGAGGAGGCCAGCCTGCGCAGCGAACCGGTGCTAGCGACCCGGGTGAGCCGGCTTCGCTGGGCCACCGGCCACCTGGTCTTCGCGCTGCTCGGCCCGACCGTCGTCATCGCGGCGTGTGGCCTGGCCACCGGGCTGGTGTACGGCGCCAGCACCGGTGACATCGGCCGCGAGCTGCCCCGGGTGCTGGCCGGTGCGCTGGTCCAACTGCCGGCGATCTGGCTGCTCGCCGCCCTCACCGTGGCGCTGTTCGGCCTGCGGCCCCGACTCGCGCCCACCGTCGGCTGGGTGGCGCTGTCCATCTGCCTGCTCCTGGGTCAGGTCGGGGCACTGCTCCAGCTGAGTCAGTCGCTGCTGGACATCTCGCCCTTCACCCATATTCCCCGGGTACCCGGAGGCTCGATCGCCACAATGCCCTTGCTGACGCTGACCGGACTCGCCGCGGTGCTGGTAGCGATCGGGCTCACCGGGTTCCGCCGGCGCGACATCCCGGTCACGTAGCGGCGGCCTTCCTTTCAGCCGGCTACATCGGCGCTACATCGTGGCCGGCTAGCCTGACTGCGCTTCCAAGCGGGAGGCCAGTGGAGGCGAGGATGCCCACGCCGGATCCGATCACGACCTATCACCAGACGTTCGATCTCGAGGCCGATCCAGCGGCCCTGGAGGCCGCCGCCGAGTCGGTACGGGGGTTGGGCGGGCAGGCGCTGTCCGCGAGCGACACGGTGAACGTCGCCGCCGGTCAGATCGAGGTGGAGGGTTCCTGGCAGGGGGATACCGCGGACGCCTTCCAGAACCACCGGCGCAAGCTCACCGGGGACCTCGGCCTGGTCGGCGACGGGGCCGGCCGGGCCGCGGACACCCTCGAGTACGTCGCGGCGATACTGCGGCTCGGTCAGGCGCGACTCGATCAGGTGAAGGCGACGCTGGCCGGGATCCCGGTCACCGTGCAACCGGAGACCTGGATGCACCCGTCGGTGCCGGACGGGCCGCGGCTGACCTACCACCCCACGGACGACGCCGAGTCGACGCTGGTCTCCGACGCGATCAGCTCGGCTGGCGACATCCGCGGGTACGTGGACGAGCAGCTCGCGGCGCAGGAGGCGGCCCTGCGACGGATCCTGACCGGCTCGGCCATCCCCGATCCCCAGGTCGGCAACGACCCGGGGATCGCGGCGATCAGCGCGGCCTGGCAACCGCAACCTGTCCGGCTGCTCGACCTCAATGTCGGGATGGGCCACGGCAACACCCCTGGCCTGTCGAAGCTCGCCTGGTGGAAGCACTACCACCCGGACGACGGCACCGACCCCGGCGACATCAACGAGATCGGGCAGATCATTGCGAACAGCAACGCGAACCTGGTCACCCTGCAGGAGATGTTCAAGGAAGACTCGCTCGACCTGGTGAACTGGCTGAACGACAACACCGATGGTGGCTGGGAGCTGCACTTCGAGGCCGCCGACAACAAGGTGCAGTTTGACGACGCGATGAACCCGTTCAGCGACGACTCCGGGTTCGACGACTTCGGCAACGCAATCCTGGTCCACCGCGGCGGCGGGCTGGGCGATCCGGTCCAGCGCGACCCGACCGTACTCCAGGAGCCCGGCTGGGGCGATGTCGACGTCGATGCGAAATGGCGGGAGCCACCGCGGCAACCCCCGTCGGGTGTGGAGGTGGATGTGACGTTCAAGCCGGAGGGTCGGGTGATGCAGCACACCGAGATCCCGCTCGATGACGGCGGCTGATTCCGCGGCCTAGGGCCACGGCGGTGCTACGGCGAGCTCAACCAGGAGAGCGTCGTGGTCCGACGGTTGACCGGCGACCTCCACCGCAGGATTGGTCACCACGATGCCCGGTGTGGTGTAGATCTTGTCGATCGAACGGTCGTGGAATGTGTTGATCGGCTGGTCGTCCGCGTCGTTGGACACGATCTGCCAGCGGTCATCGATCAACCGACCGACCTCGGGTGGATGTGCGGTGTTGAAGTCACCGGTGAAGATCGTCGGTGCCAGCGATGTTTCGAGCGTGTCCACGGCTTTTCCGGCCTGGAGCTCCCGCCGGTCGGCGGACTGCGAGTCGAGGTGGGTGTTGAAGACGTCCAGGGATCCGGATCGCATTGACGCGGCACAGAGCTCGTCCGCGGAGTCCCAGTCCTGTTTCTCGAAGGCGTGGATCACCGCGTCGAGCCGGGCGACATCGGCCTCCAGCGACACGCGCAGATGCCCGCTCGCGGTGGCCACCTCGCTCGCCGTGTCCTGCCAGGTGGTGTGGCAGTACCGCCCGTTCATGGTGTTGCCGAACGCGGCCTGCGGCACGGTACCCACCGGCGGCGCGCCTTCCTCCCGCGGCGGCTCGTACGCGCCGGACGGCAGTCCCAGAACGAGGCTCACCGGCGGCCCGTTCGGGTCCCGGGTCTCGTGGATGCCGTTGGCCGCGGCGCCCACCTGACCGACCAGCCAGCGGACCCGCCCGTAGTCCATGACCGTCATGCCCGGCACGTTACGACCGCGCGCTACACCTGGCAATGCACGTTACATCCGGGCGACACCGGCATGGTTGACCGCATGCACGTCGTCCTGGAGACCGACCGGCTTATCCTGCGCCGGTTCACCGACGCGGATGCGGACAACCTGGTCGACCTGGACAGCGATCCCGAGGTGATGCGCTTCCTCACCGGCGGCAGCGGGA
>DASRRF010000422.1:0-2555 GCA_035695905.1 Micromonosporaceae bacterium
TCGACCACCGCCGCGGTCACGAGGTTGTCTTTCGAACCGAAGTGGTACGTGATGGAGGCGAGGTTGGCACCGGACTCCTGCGCGATCGCCCGCGCGGTGACCCGTTCCGCCGGCAGCCGTTCCAGGCAACACAGTGTGCCCTCGATCAGGTTCGCCCGGTTGCTGCGCTGCGGGCTCACGCCGTACCCCCTTGTGGTTTTGGGTCTTGCTTGAAATTGTACATGCGTTTAGATTGCAGTTGTGTTTGTCGCCACCGTCGTCGTGTCCGGTCTGCTCGCCGCGTTACTGGCGGTGACCGCGATCCGCAAGCTGTCCCACCGGGAGCCGGTGGTCCGCAGCTACGCCCGGGTGGGCGTACCCGAGGACAAGCTCAACTACCTGGCGGCCGTGCTGCTCGCCGGCGCGGCCGGGCTGATCCTGGGCCTGTGGTGGGCCGCCCTCGGGGTGGCCGCGGCGATCGGGCTGGTCTGCTACTTCCTCGCGGCGATCGGCGCCCACGTCCGGGCGCACGACGCGAGGAACCTGCCGACGCCGGTCGTCGTCGAGCTGCTCGCGATCGCCGCGCTGGTCCTACGGGTCGCCACGATCTAACCGATCTTCAGAAAAATATGCCAATTCGTCCTAGTATGCCGGCATGGAGCTGTTGATTGGGCTGATCTGCCTGGTGGTGCTCGTCGCGATCGTCGCCGGGTGGGGCGTGTCGATGTACAACGGCCTGGTCCAGGCGCGCAACGGGTACAAGAACGCGTTCGCGCAGATCGACGTCCAGCTCACCCGCCGCCACGACCTGATTCCCAACCTGGTTGAGGTGGCCAAGGGTTACATCAAGCATGAGCGCGAGACGCTCGAAGCCGTGACCGCGGCCCGCACCGGCGCGGTCGCCGCCCAGGCCGCGGCGTCCGCGAACCCCGGTGACCCCGGCGCGATGCAGCAGCTCGGCGGTGCGGAGAACATGCTCACCCAGGCGCTGGGCCGGCTCTTCGCGGTCGCCGAGGCGTACCCGGACCTCAAGGCCAACCAGAACATGATGCAGCTCTCCGAGGAGCTCACCTCTACCGAGAACAGGGTCGCGTTCGCGCGGCAGGCGTACAACGACTCGGTGATGACCTACAACAACAAGCGCGAGGTGTTCCCGGCCAGCGTCATCGCGAACGCGTTCGCGTTCAAGCCCGCCGCGCTGCTCGAGGTCGACGACCCGGGTAAGCGCGAGGCGCCGCAGGTCTCGTTCTGACCCGCACTGCAACCCAGATGAACTTCTTCGAGCGGCAGAACCAGGTACGCCGGCTCTCCTGGCGGCTCGTCGCGCTGTTCGCGCTCGCCGTGGTCTGCATCGTGCTCGCCGTCGACGTGGTCGTGGCCGTCGTGTTCGGCGCCTTCGACAAGCCGCTGCCCGAGCTGATCCTGTTGATGGCGATCACCAGCCTGGTCACCGCCGCGGTGATCGGCGTGGCGTCGCTGGTGCGTACGGCGACCCTGCGCGGCGGGGGAGCGACGGTCGCCCTCGAGCTGGGCGGGGTGCACGTCCCCGAGGACACCACGGATCTGCAGCTGCGCCGGCTGCGCAACGTGGTTGAGGAGATCGCCATCGCCTCCGGCGTACCCGTGCCGCAGGTGTACGTACTCGAGCGTGAGAAGGGCATCAACGCGTTCGCCGCGGGTTGGTCGCCGTCGGACGCCGCGGTCGCGGTGACCCGCGGCGCGCTGGACCGGCTCAACCGCGACGAGCTGCAAGGGGTCATCGCGCACGAGTTCAGCCACGTGGTCAACGGCGACATGCGGCTCAACATCCGGCTCATCGGCCTGCTCTTCGGCATCCTCTTCCTCGCGGTGATCGGCCGGACCATGGTGAACGCCGGGGTGATCGGAGGCGGGCGCAGCCGGGACCGCGACTCCGCGGCGAACGCGCTGCCGCTGATAGGTCTCGCGATGATCGCGGCGGGCTTCATCGGCGTACTGATCGGGCGGCTGATCAAAGCCTCGGTTTCCCGGCAACGCGAGTACCTCGCGGACGCGTCGGCGGTGCAGTACACCCGGCAGCCGTCCGGCATCGCCGGTGCGCTGAAGAAGATCGGCGGACTCGCCGACGGGTCGCGCCTGGCCAGCCCACGCGCCGAGGAGGTCGGACACCTGCTGTTCGGCCCGGGTACCCGGCTGACGTCGCTGTTCGCCACGCATCCACCGCTGGTCGACCGGATCAGGGCGCTGGAACCGGACTTCGACCCGGCCGAGCTGTCCGAACTGGCCCGCCGGTGGGCGGTCGAGCCGCCGTCCGGCATGCAGGAGGACATCGCGCTCGGGCTCGCCCCGCCCGCCGCCCCGCCCGCCGCCCCGCCCCCGGCTGCCGGTGCGGCTGTGCCGTTGCCGCCCGCGGAGGTGGTTGACCGGGTGGCCGCGCCGACCTTCGCGGCCTTCCGCCGGGCCGAGTCGCTCATCGCCGAGATCCCGCCGGACGTCCTGGCCCGCGCCCGGCGCGCGGACACCGTCGCGTCTGTCCTCTATGGACTACTGCTCGCCGCCGACCCGCCAGCCCGGGCCAGCCAGCGGGCGATCCTCGC
>DASRRF010000423.1:0-2704 GCA_035695905.1 Micromonosporaceae bacterium
GGACGACCATGTGTTCAGCATACGTCGTACCGGCGGTATGACCATGTACTCTGGTCCGCATGAACGTCCGCGCCCCGCTCACGCCCGGCCGGCTGTCGCCGTGGCGGCAGGTCCCGCCGCAGATCCCCCGCCCGGAGTACGTCGGCAAGCGCGGGCCCAAACCCTGGCGTGGATCGAACATCCAGCGGCCGGAGTCGATCGAGCGGATGCGCGTCGCCGGCCGGTTGGCCGCCCGGGCGGTCGTGCTCGCCGGCGAGCACTGCAAGCCCGGGGTGACCACGGACGAGATCGACCGGGTAGTTCACGAGTTCCTCTGCGACCACGGGGCGTACCCGTCGACGCTGGGCTACAAAGGCTTCCCGAAATCCTGCTGTACCAGCCTCAACGAGGTCATCTGCCACGGCATCCCGGACACCACCGAGCTGCACGACGGCGACATTGTCAACGTCGACGTGACGGCGTTCCTCGGCGGGGTGCACGGCGACACCAACGCCACGTTCCCGGTCGGCGAGGTACGCGAGGAGGCCGGCCTGCTGATCGAACGTACCCACGAGGCGATGCTGCGGGGGATCAAGGCCGTAGCGCCCGGCCGGCCACTCAACGCCATCGGCCGGGTCATCGAGGCGTACGCGAAACGCTTCGGCTACGGCGTCGTGCGCGACTTCACCGGGCACGGCATCGGCGAAGCGTTCCACAGTGGACTCTACGTGCCGCACTACGACAGCCCGCGGTTGAACGTCACGATGGAGCCGGGCATGACGTTCACCATCGAGCCGATGATCACCCTTGGCACGTACGAGTACGACATCTGGCCGGACAAGTGGACGGTCGTCACTAAGGATCGCAAGTGGACGGCGCAGTTCGAGCACACGGTCGTGGTCACCGACGATGGGTATGAGATCCTGACCCTGCCATGACTGACACTCCACAAGAGACACCTGCCGCGTTGCACGATGGACACCACGCCGACGTGTCCGGTGGCTGGCTGCGCGCCGCCACATTCGGTGCGATGGACGGGCTGGTCACGAACATCGCGCTGATCGCCGGGGTGGGCGGCGGCGGGGTGTCGCCGCACAACATCCTGCTGACCGGCGTCGCCGGCCTGGTCGCCGGCGCCATCTCGATGGGGCTCGGCGAGTTCACCAGCGTGCGTACCCAGAATGAGCAGGTGGCCCACGAGGTCGCCAAGGAGCGGCGGGAGCTCGAGCGGTACCCCGACGAGGAGGCCACCGAGCTGGCCGACGCCTGGATCGCCCGCGGCCTGCGGCCCGACCTGGCTCGCGAGGTCGCACACGCGCTCAAGGACAACCCTGCGGAGGCGTTGCGGGTACACGCCCGCGAGGAGCTCGGCGTCGACCCGGCCGACCAGCCCAGCCCGTGGGTGGCCGCGATCTCGTCGTTCCTGTGCTTCTCGGTCGGCGCGGCGGTGCCGCTGCTGCCGTACTTCTTCGGCGCGACGAGCCTGTGGCTGGCGCTCGGGTTGGGCGGCGTCGGCCTGTTCGTGGCCGGCGCGATCGTGTCCAGCTTCACCAGTCGGCCCTGGTGGAGTGGTGGCCTGCGGCAGCTCCTGCTCGGCGCCGCGGCGGCCGGGGCGACGTACCTGATCGGCACTCTGATCGGGGTGAGCGCGGCCTGATTCGGTCTCCGCGGCGGCGTGAGCGCGGCTTAGAGGTGGCGGAGTTCGGGCCAGATCTGGCTCCACGGCCGGATCATGCCGCGGCATACCCGGATCGGTAGCCCCTGCTCCTCGTTGTCCACGCCGTACCCATTGTCGTTGGTGGCTTCCCGGGTCACCGTCCGGCAGTACCGGAGCAGGTCCTCGTCGGTCCACGAGCCGACCACGATCACCGGGCCGGTCGCGGTGTCCGGCGGCGGTCCCCACCGCCAGTACGCCAGTTGGCCCGAGTAAGGCGCTGGCAGACCGAGCCGTTCGCCGTACCGCTCCAGCGCGCCGGCCTGGCCGTAGTTTCCGGTCAGGATGACCACAGTGGGCCGTTCCGACTCGGGCAGCGAACCGTAGACGCCGGCGACCGTCGCCGCAAACTCCGGCCAGCCGATGGTTTCGCCCGCGTCGTAGTTGACCGCCGCCTCGGGCGTACCGGCGAAGCTACTCGCCGGGTAGATGGGCAACCCGGTCACCGCCGCGCCAATGGCCGCGAGCGCGATGGCGGCGGCGATCAGGCCGCCGCGGACCGTGCGCGCCGTCGCCGCGGCCCGATCCAGCCACCCGATCGTGGCGATCGCCCCGGACGCGATCAACGCCGGGTACGCGCCCGCGGGGTAGTACTCCCGCCCGCCGGTGAGCAGGACGATGCCGAGCACGACGAGGTACGCCACGGCGAGCGCGCGCCACGGACGGGCCTGCGGGTTGCGCAACAGGCGCCACAGCCCGGCGATCCACACCGGGGTCAATGAAACCGCCATCAGCAGTGGCTGTACGGGCAGCAGCCCGAGCCGGCCACCCCAGTCGGCGTCCTCCCGGATGACCGCGGTCATCTCCAGCTGTGGCCAGCCGTGGGTAGCTTGCCACCACACATTCGGCGCCCACATCAATGCCGCCACGACCGCGGATATCCACAGTGGACGCCGGGTGAGCAGCTCGCGCGGTCCGGCGACGAGAATCCCGGCGAGTAGGGCGACGAGAAACACGGTGACTAAGTTCTTAGTCAGCAGCGCGATCCCGGCGATCGGGCCGAGGGCGTAC
>DASRRF010000424.1:0-16140 GCA_035695905.1 Micromonosporaceae bacterium
TCGTCGGGGCCGGGCCTACCGGGCTGTTCGCGGCGTATTACGCAGGGTTCCGCGGACTGTCCACGGCCGTGGTGGATGCCCTGCCCGAGCCGGGTGGACAGGTCACCGCGATGTACCCGGAGAAGATGATTTTCGATGTCGCCGGTTTCCCGGCGATCCGCGGCCGCGACCTGGTGGTGAACCTCGTCGAGCAGGCCGCCCAGTTCGAGCCCGAGTACCGACTGGGTGTCCGCGCCGAGGGTCTGTCCTATGTGGATGGCGTGGGCGGGGTGGCGGGGTCGAGGGAAGGCAAGCCGGTGCTGACCCTCGACGACGGCACCGCGCTGCACTGTGGCGCCATCATCATCACCGGCGGGATGGGCAGCTTCACCCCGCGCCCGCTGCCGGCGGCGGATGCGTTCCGCGGCAGGGGCGTGGTCTACTTCGTACCGCACATGCAGGATCACGCCGGTCACGACGTGGTGATCATCGGTGGCGGCGACTCAGCGTTCGACTGGGCGATGGCGTTGGAGCCGGTGGCCAAGTCGGTCACGCTGATCCACCGGCGGGACAAGTTCCGCGCGCACGCTTCCACGGTCGCCCGGGTCCAGGCGCTGCCCGTCGAGATCATCGTGAACGCCGAGGTCACCGCGCTGCTCGGGGACGGCCACGTCTCCGGCGCGGAGGTGCTCCAGCGCGGTGCGCAGCCGCGCATCCTGCCCGCCGACACCGTGGTGGCCGCGCTCGGCTTCACCGCGGATCTCGGCCCGATCGGGGAGTGGGGCGTCCAGCTCGACAAGCGGCACATCGTCGTGGACAGCACGATGGCCACGAACCTGCCGCGGGTGTTCGCGGCCGGGGACATCTCGGAGTACCCCGGCAAGGTCCGGCTGATCGCCACCGGGTTCGGCGAGGCGGCCACCGCCGTGAACAACGCGGCGATCGTCATCGACCCGTCGGCGCACCTCTTCCCCGGGCACTCTTCGGACGCTGGCTAGCAGGCCGGGCGGGCGATGGCCCGACTCGGCCTTGGCAGGTGCGCTCCGACCCAGGTTTGCCAGGCGTTCGGCGTGGACTCGCGGGCACACGCCAGCAACCGCCAACGTTCCGCTTGGTCGAGCAACTCCTGCCGGTGCTGTGCACTCAAAATCGCGGCGACCTCAGGATGCATGACCTGCTCCTCAGTAGAAACACTAGCAAATTGTGTTTGGTGGTGTTGAGGCAACACTAGTACGATGTGTGTAACCGGTCAACGGCACTAACTGGTGTCGCCGGTCACGTTCGAGAGGTGGTACGGCGATGGCATCGGACATCCCGACCGCACTGTGGTTCGTCGAGTCGCTGCTGAACTCCATCGATGTGGAGAGCGGCGAGGATGACTTCGACTCGGTGCCCAGGTTCCAGCGCTGGCTGGCCAACCATGACCGGGGAACCGCCGTGGAGCGCGCGTCCGCAGACGATCTCGAGCTGGCCCGGGCGATCCGTACCGAGCTGCGCAACCTGGCCGCGGCGCACGCCGAGCAGGCCGCATCCACCGACACGGGACGGTTGGACGCACTCGCTGCCCGGGTACCGCTGCGCGCCATGTTCGGCGGCGAAACCATCGGGCTTGCGCCGGCGGTGGACGGCGTGCCGGGCGTGCTCGGCGAGGTGCTCGCAGCGGTGGTGATCGCCGGGCAGGACGGCTCGTGGCGCCGCCTGAAGCTGTGCCGCGAAGGGACCTGCCAGGTGGTGTTCTACGACCGGTCGAAGAACGCGTCACGCTGCTGGTGCTCGATGCAGGTCTGCGGGAACCGCAACAAGACCCGGGCGTACCGCCGGCGTGTGAGCCCGCCCGCCGCGATGTCGGCTCGTGCCGCGACAGCGGCGGGCCGGCGTAAGCAGGTGGGCTGATATCCATCTCGGGAGCGGATATCACCGGCGCCGGTCAATCAGTTCGTGGGCCGGGTTCGTTGCCGGATCGGGGTATTGCGTGCGGCAGGTGATATCTGCTCCCGCGATGGATATCGCCCTGGATCGCGATCTGGGGAGCGGGCCGCATGGGGAGCGAGCCGCATGGGGAGCGGGCAGCATGGGGAGCGGGCCGGGTAAGGACCGGGCCACCCGGGGAGCGGGGCTACCCGCGTGGCGGGGGCGACGATGACGACGCGGCGAGCTCCGCGGCGGTGGGCGGATCCGCGCCGGCCCGGGTACAGGTCAGCGCCGCGACCGCGGTGATGAAGCGGAGCACCTCGGGCAGCTCGTCGTCGGGTACGCCTGGGCCGCCCCGGCGGTGCAGCACGGCGAGCAGCGCACCCATCGCCGCGGCCCCGGCGCCGATCGTGTCCACCACGTCCACCCGCGGCGCGGGCACCGAGACCTGCGTACCGCGGGTCAGCGCGGTCGCGCCGGCGGCACCGTGGGTCAGCACGACCATCCCCGGCCCGGTGTCGAGCCACCTGCGCGCCGTCGCCACCGGGTCGACCCGGGGGTACGCCAGCCGTACATCGTCGTCGCTCGCCTTCACCACGTGCGCGAGCCGGACCAGCCGCTCCAGCCGTACCAGTGAATCCGGCCGGTTGAGGGCAGCCGGCCGCAGGTTCGGATCGAACGTGACAGTACACTGTGGACGGTGCACTGTGGCCCATCGTTCGATGGCATCCGCGCCGGGTGGCAGCAGGGCGGCGAGCGAGCCGATGTGCAGCGTGTCGCCTGGCGCCAGCGGGGGCAGTTGCCCGTCCCGCCAACCGAAGTCGGCCGCGCCGGTGAGCCAGAAGTCATACCGCGCGTCGCCACCGGGGCCGACCGTGGCGAGCGCGAGTGCCGACGGGTCAACGGTGTCCACCAGGTACCGGGTGTCCACACCGGACTCGACGAGCCTGGCCCGGAACCGCGCGCCGAGCGCATCGTGGCCGAGGCGGGCCGCCATGGCCACCGGTACGCCGAGCCGGGCCGCGGCCACCGCGACGTTGGCCGGCCCGCCGCCGAGCGCGAGGCGCAGCAGGCTGCGGTCAGCGCGTCCACCGCCGGCGGGTACCAGGTCGGCGACGTTCTCGCCGGCCACCACGATCATCGCGAGGGTCAGTCCGCGGCCGGCGAGCCGTCGAAGTCCACCGCGGAGTACCGGCGCAGCTTCTCCAGCCGGTGGTACGAGTCGATGACCCGGATCGTGCCGCTCTTGGAGCGCATCACGATGGACTGGGTGTACGCGCCACCGCTGCGGTACCGCACCCCGCGGAGCAGGTCACCGGAGGTGATCCCGGTGGCGCAGAAGAACATGTTCTCACCGCGTACCAGATCGTCGGTGGTGAGTACCCGGGCCGGGTCGTGGCCGGCGTCGCGCAGCTTCTCCCGCTCCGCGTCGTCGCGCGGCCAGAGCCGGGCCTGCATCGCCCCGCCCATGCATTTCAGCGCGCACGCGGCGACGATGCCCTCCGGCGTACCCCCGATGCCCATCAGGACGTCCACTTCGAACTGTTCGCGGGCGGCGGTGATCGCGCCGGCGATGTCGCCGTCGGTGATGAACCGGATCCGGGCGCCGGCCGCGCGGACCTCCTGTACCAATGCGGCGTGCCGCGGCCGGTCCAGGATGCACACGTTGACATCGGAGATGCCGGACCGCTTGACCCGGGCGATCCGGCGCAGGTTCTCGGTCGCCCCCGCGGTGATGTCGATGACGTCCACGCACTCCGGGCCGACCGCGAGCTTCTCCATGTAGAACACCGCGCTCGGGTCGAACATCGTGCCGCGCTCGGCGACCGCGAGCACCGCGAGCGCGTTGGGCATGCCCTTGCTCATCAGCGTGGTGCCGTCGATCGGGTCGACCGCGACGTCAACCTCGGGCCCGGTGCCGTCGCCCACCTGCTCGCCGTTGAACAACATCGGCGCGTTGTCTTTCTCACCCTCGCCGATCACCACGACACCGCTCATCGGTACCGAATTGATCAGCCGGCGCATCGCGTCGACGGCCGCGCCGTCGCCGCCCTCCTTGTCGCCCCGGCCGACCCATCGGCCGGCGGCCATCGCGGCGGCCTCGGTCACCCGGACGAGATCGAGGGCGAGGTTGCGGTCCAGATCCTGGGGTTGGCGGGCTTGTGACAGGGTCATCGCGGCCTCCCGGAGTGCTTTGCTGAATCCTGACAGACCGGACCGACGAGTGCCCGTGCGGGTCCAGCACCGGCGTCAGCGAAGATGGGTTGGTGAACGAGGTCCAGCCCCGGCCGAGCCGTACCCCCAGGGATATGGCTCTGTCGTTGGTTGTGCTCCTGATCCCGGTCCTGCTGATCGTGCTGGCGTACCACGCGCTGCAGGGCGGCGACCAACCGATCGTGATCGACCCGGCCCCGACCGTGGCCCGGGCGCAGGCGACCGCCGCGTTCCCGGTTGCCGTGCCGCACGATCTGGCCGCCGGCTGGCGCCCGGTTTCGGCCACGTACGCCCCAGCGGGCGGCGGCTCCACGCTGCGGATCGGCTACCTGACCCCGGCCGGCGCCGGTGTCCAGCTGGTGCAGAGCGACGTACCCGTCGATGCCCTGCTCGCCGCGGAGCTCGGCGCCGGCCGCCAGCTCAGGGGTGCCGAGGAAGTCGACGGGCGCGCCTGGCAGCGGTACGCGGCCCGGCACGACGAGACCGCGTACGTCCGTACCGAGAACCGCAGAACGATCATCGTGATCGGCCCCGCATCCGCCGGGGAGCTGCGCGCGCTGGCCGCGGCGACCGGCTAGTCTGCCGGGGTCACGCGCCGCCCGCGGCCGGCTGGGGAGGCCATAACCGCGGCGGCGCCCAACCCCTCTGGAGCGAGTACGTGAAAACCCGCCGTTGGGCGATCGCCGGCTTGGCCGCGGTCGCTGCCCTCGCGCTGGCAACCGCAGCGTGCGGCACGAAGAGCAACGACACCGGCAAGCCCGCCCCGTCCCCGACCCCGGCCGCGCCCAAGGACGTGCTTGCCGCGTCCATCAAGGAACTCGGCAAGTCCAGCTACACGTTCACGTTCAAGGCCAGCGAGTTCGCCGGGCAGGGTGCGGTCGATCCGGCCGCGCAGAGCGCCCGCATCGAGCTGCACTCCGCAGACCCCGCGGCGGAGGTGCAGGCCAAGGTGGAGTTCGTGCTCATCGGCGCCGAGACCTACGTGAAGCTCGACTTCGGCAACGCGCCGATCCCGAACCTGCCGCCGAAGGATAAGTTCCTGCGGGTCGACCGGTCGAAACTGAAGAAACCGGACGAGTTCGCCCCCGACCTCACCAAGCAAGCCGAAGTGACGGAGGTGAACTCGGTCGTCAACAGCATTGTGAGCGTCGAGAAGGCCACCGGCGCCACCTACCGGGGCACCGTCGACCTGACCAAGGTGGGTAACGACAACATTCTGGTGGACGAGGATGTGGTCGGGAAGTTGGCTGACGCCGCGAAGGCGGTGCCGTTCGAGGCGACCCTCGACGACAAGGGCCGGCTGATCAAGCTGGCGATCTCGATCCCGGCCGCGGGCACCGTCAAGGCGCAGACCTGGGAGACCACGTACGCGGATTTCGGCTCTGTCGCGAAAGTGGAGAAGCCGCCGGCCGCGCAGACGATCGACGCGCCCGCGACGGTCTACGACATCTTCAACAGCTGACTACGGTTGCGGCGGGGGCTGCTTCGCGGCAGTCCCGGCCGCATCCAGCCGTTTCCGCGCGCCGTCCAGCCAGTGTTGGCACACGCCGGCAAGTTGCTCGCCGCGTTCCCACAGGGCCAGCGACTCCTCCAGCGTGATGCCACCGGCCTCCAGCCGCTCGACGACTCCGGCGAGTTCGGCCCGCGCCTGCTCGTAACTCAGTTCTTCGACTGTCATGACGCCGCCACTGTAGCCGCGAGATCGCCGTCGGCGAGCCTGAGCCGCAGCGCGTCGCCGGCCGCGACGTCCGCGGGGGCGCGCACGATCGCGCCGGACGCGGTCTGCACGATCGCGTACCCCCGCTGCAGGGTCGCCGCGGGGGACAGCGCCCGTAGCCGGGCCAGCGTGTGCGCCAGGTCGCTGTCCGCGGCCGACAATCGATGGCCGAGGGTACGACGGGAGCGTTCGACCAGCGCCGCGACGTCGGCCTGCCGCTGGTCAACCATGAGGTACGGGCGAGCCAGCGCGGGACGCGAGCGCACCGCGTCGAGCCGGTGCTGTTCGCGGTCGACCAGCTGCCGTACGGCGCGGGTGAGCCGGTGCCTGGCCTCGCGGATCAGCCTGACCTCCTCACCGAGATCGGGGACCAGCCGCTTCGCGGCATCGGTCGGGGTGGATGCCCGTACATCGGCGACGTAGTCCAGCAACGGGGTATCGGTCTCGTGCCCCACCGCGCTGACCACCGGCGTACGGCAGGCGAACACCGCCCGGCACAGCGCCTCGTCGGAGAACGGCAGGAGGTCCTCTGTGGACCCACCGCCGCGGGCGATCACGATGACGTCGATGGACGCGTCCGCGTCGAGCACCTTCAGCGCATCGATCATCTGCGGTACCGCGGTCGGGCCCTGTACCGCGACGTTGACCACCCGGAACTCCACGGCCGGCCAGCGCCGCCGGGAGTTGGTCAGCACATCCCGCTCGGCCGCGCTGGCCCGCCCGGTGATCAGCCCGATCCGGGCCGGCAGGAACGGTGGGCGCCGCTTGCGCGCCGGGTCGAACAGGCCCTCCGCGGCGAGCAGCTTCTTCAGCTGCTCGAGCCGGGCGAGCAGCTCGCCGAGGCCGACCTGGCGGATCTCGTCAGCGCGCAGGGACAGCGTGCCGCGGGCCGGGTAGAAGTCCGGCTTCGCGTGCAGCAGCACCCGGGCGCCGTCGGTGAGGTTCGGCGCGCCGAGGTCCAGGACGTCCCGGTTGGTCGTCACGGTGAGGCTGATGTCCGCGGACGGGTCGCGCAGGGTGAGGAAGACCGTCGTGGTGCCCGGCCGGCGGGTGATCTGGGCCACCTGCCCGTCCACCCAGACCCAGCCGAGCCTGGCGATCCACGCCCCGACCTTCTGGCTCACCACGCGCACCGGCCAGGGCTGTTCCGGCGTACTGGGCTCCGTCACCCCGCAAGCGTACGAAAGCGCCCCGGAAATGGGCGGCGTGGCGGGGTCGAGGGACGGCATAGGATGGTCGACATGCCTGCCAAGCGCGTCCTGCTCGCCAAGCCCCGGGGCTACTGTGCGGGCGTCGATCGCGCGGTGCAGACCGTCGAGGAGGCGCTCAAGCTCTACGGACCGCCGATCTACGTACGCAAGGAGATCGTGCACAACCGGCACGTGGTGGCCACCCTGCAGGACCAGGGCGCGATCTTCGTGGCGGAGAACGACGAGGTCCCGGAGGGGTCGATCGTGGTGTTCTCCGCGCACGGGGTGGCTCCGCAGGTGTACGCCGAGGCGAAGCAGCGCAACCTGAAGGCGATCGATGCGACCTGCCCGCTGGTGACCAAGGTGCACCAGGAGGCCAAGCGGTTCGCGGCGGATGACTACGACATTCTTCTCATCGGGCACGAGGGACACGAAGAGGTCGTCGGTACGACCGGCCAGGCACCGGCTCGCATCCAGCTCGTCGACGGACCCGACGCCGCGGACGCGGTGACCGTACGCGACCCGGCCAAGGTGGTCTGGCTGTCCCAGACCACGCTGTCGGTGGACGAGACGATGGAGACCGTGGTGCGGCTGCGCAGTCGGCTCCCGCTGCTCCAGGCGCCACCGAGCGACGACATCTGCTACGCGACGCAGAACCGCCAGGAGGTGGTCAAGCGGATCGCGCCGGAGTGCGACGTGGTGATCGTGGTCGGGTCACAGAACTCGTCGAACTCGCAGCGGCTGCGCGAGGTCGCGATCGACGCCGGCGCGCGGGCCGGTTACCTGGTCGACTTCGCCCGGGAGATCGACGACTCCTGGCTCGCCGGCGCGGATACCGTCGGCGTCACCTCCGGCGCGTCCGTACCCGATGAACTGGTCATGGAGGTGCTCGACTGGCTCGCCGAGCGCGGGTTCGCCGAGGTGACCGAGGTGACCACGGCCGAGGAGCGGTTGACGTTCTCGTTGCCGCAGGAGCTCAAGCGGGACATCAAGGCCGCGGCTCAAGGCTGACCTCGGCCAGCTCCGGTGCCTGCAGCTGGCGCGGGGTGAGCTCCAGTTGCGCCGGGGTTTCCAGCGCATCGTCGCTGACCCCGAGCTCGGCCAGCTTGCGCGCGCTGACCAGCACGCGGGCCTCCAGCGACCCGACCGCCTTGTTGTACGCGGTGACTGCCGCGCCCAGCGAGGAACCCAGCTTGCCGACGTGCTCGCCAAGCGTGGCCAGCCGGTTGTAGAGCTCCCGGCCCAGCGTGTGTACGGCCAACGCGTTGCGGGTCAACGCCTCCTGCCGCCAGACGTACGCCACCGTACGCAGCAGCGCGACGAGCGTGGCCGGCGTGGCGAGCACCACGTTGCGGGAGAACGCGTGCTCCAGCAGCGTGGCGTCGCGCTGCAGGGCCGCGTCCAGGAACGGGTCGGCCGGCACGAACAGCACCACGAACTCCGGCGTCGGTTCGAACGCCCGCCAGTACGTCTTCGCGGCGAGACAGTCCACATGGGACCGCAGCGCCTTCGCGTGCGCGTCCAGCCGTTCGCCCCGGCTGCGGTCGTCGCGCGCCTCCATCGCGCCCAGGTACGCGTCGAACGGCGCCTTCGCATCCACCACGACCGCGCGCCCGCCGTGCAACCGGACCAGCAGGTCCGGGCGTACCCCGCCGTCGTCGGTGGCACCGGCGGCCTGCTCGACGAAGTCGCAGTGCTCCAGCATGCCGGCCGCCTCGACGATGCGGCGCAACTGGTGCTCACCCCAGCGGCCGCGCACCTGCGGCGCCCGCAGCGCGGCGACCAGCTGCCCGGTCTCCCCGCGCAGCGCGACCGACACGTCGTGCACCGAGCGGACCTCGGTACGCAGCTCGGCGTACGCCTCGATGCGGTCCCGCTCCAGCTCGGCCACCCCCCGCTCGTACCGCGCCAGCACGTCCTGCAGCGGGCCGACCGCGCGGGCGACCGCCTCCTGGGACTGTGCGGTCGCCTCGAACTGCAGCGCGCGCAGCGACTGGGTGAGGCGTTCCTCACCATCCCGGGTCACCTGCAGCGTGGCCTCCAGCCGGGCGATCTCCGTGCCGGCCCGTGCTCGGGCGGCCAGCCAGCCGAGCGCGACCCCGGCCACGAGGCAGACCAGCACGACCGCCAGTGTTGACACCCCCACAGTGAGCAGCATGACGTATGGGTCCGACAAGATACCGTCGTACGCATGGGTGTGTGGGTGTTTCTCGGCGTGTTCGTAGTGATCGTGGCACTGGCCGGCCTCTGGCTGCAGCGGACGAGCAGGGCGCGGGCCGCGCGCTCGCTCGCGGACGCGCGCGAGGACGCCCTGCGCTGGTACGAGCGGCTCGGCGGCCAGGTGATGAACCTGCAGGGCGACGAACCCGCGGTACGCCAAGCCCTGGTCGACGCGAGCGAACGGTACAACGCGGCCGGCGCGCAGCTGGACCGGGCGACGACCGAGCGGCAGTACGCGCTGGCCAGGGAGACCGCGCTGGAGGGTCTGGCGTACGTCCGGGCCGCCCGGGTGGCGCTCGGCCTGGATCCCGGCCCGGAGCTGCCGGCTCTGCCCGGGCAGCGGGGCGCCGGCGAGATCACCAAGGAGCGCGAGGTGGATGTGGAGGGGCACACCTACCGGGCCTCGCCCCGCGCCGGTGGCGACACGCCGTACTACTACCCCGGTGGCCGGGTACAGGGCCGGCCGGTCCCGGCCGGGTGGTACTCCGAGCCGTGGTGGAAGACTGCGCTGGTGGCGGGCGCCTGGGGGGTGGGCTCGATGCTCGTCTTCAACGCGCTGTTCTCGCCGTCGTGGGGCGATCCGGGGTACGGGCACGACGCCGGCTTCCAGGACGGTCTGGACTACGCCGACCAGCACGGCTGGGATCCGGGCGGCGCCGACTCGGACGCCTCCGGCGCGGACTCCGGCGACGGTGGTGACTACGCCGGTGGGGACTACGGCGACGGCGGTGGCGACTACGCCGGTGGTGATTTCGGCGGCGGCGACTACGGTGGCGGCGACTTCGGTGGGGATTTCGGCGGGGACTTCTGACCGTCCCCGCCGACATCGCCGGGTTATCCGTCCACGGCGGACCAGTCGGGCACCTCGATAACCAGCCCTGAAGCGCCGTCGGCGCGGGTGTCGAGGCGGCCGATGTGGCCGGCGGAGCGCAGGTCGTCGGCGGCCAGCGCCAGGCGTTCCAGCGCGTCGGTCGATCCGAGCGCGATGGCGGCCGGTATCTCCGTACGCATCGACAGCCTTCGGTCCGACTTGGCCTTGCGGATCTGCCCCAACGCCACCCCGATGAGCGTCAGCAGCTGCGGATCTCCCGTCGTGCTACGCAGCTCTCTCGCGCTCGGCCACGCGGCGCGGTGCACGGAGCCGGCCCGCCACCATGACCAGACCTCCTCCGTCACGTACGGCAGCACCGGCGCGAAGAGCCGCAGCTGGACCGAGAGCGCCTGGGCGAGCGCGGCCCGGGCGGACGCGTCGCCGCCGTACGCCCGCTCCTTCACCAACTCGATGTAGTCGTCGCAGAACGTCCAGAAGAAAGCCTCGGTCACCTGCAGCGCACCGGTGTGGTCGTACGCCTCGAGGGCGGACGTCGCCTCCGTGACCACAGTGGACAGTTCGGCGAGCATGGACCGGTCGAGCGGCTTGGTCACCGGCCGGTAGAGCGCGTCGGCCAGGTCGCCCAGCCCCAGCGCGAACCGTGACGCGTTCAACAGTTTCGTGGCGAGCCGCCGGCCCACCTTCATCTGCTGCTCGTCGAAGGCGAGGTCGATGCCGGGCCGGCCGCACGCCGCCCAGTAGCGGACTCCGTCCGAGCCGTACCGCTGCAGGAAGTCCATCGGGGTCACCGCGTTCCCGATCGACTTGGACATCTTCTTGCGATCCGGGTCGAGGATGAAGCCGGAGAGCACCGCCGTACGCCACGGCAGCACGCCCTGCTCCAGGTGGGCGCGGACGACCGAGGAGAACAACCAGGTCCGGATGATGTCGTGGGCCTGCGGGCGTAGGTCCATCGGGAACACCCGGGCGAACAGGTCGGGGTCCCGTTGCCAGCCGCTGACCAGCTGCGGGCTCAACGATGACGTGGCCCAGGTATCCATCACATCCGGGTCCCCGACGAACCCGCCGGGCTGCCCGCGCTGGGCTTGCAGGTACCCGTCCGGGACATCCGACGACGGGTCGACCGGCAGGCGGGACTCGTCCGGCGTGATCAGCCGCGAGTGGTCCGGCGCGCCGTCCGCGCCGACGGCGTACCAGATCGGAATCGGTACGCCGAAGAAGCGCTGCCGGGAGACGAGCCAGTCGCCGGTCAGCCCGTTGACCCAGTGCTCGTACCGGATCCGCATGTGCTTGGGAACCCAGTGCAGTTCCTCGCCCCGGGCCAGCAGCGCCTCGCGCAGGTCCCGGTCGCGCCCGCCGTTGCGCAGGTACCACTGCCGGGTCGAGACGATTTCCAGCGGCCGGTCGCCCTTCTCGTAGAACTTGACCGGATGGGTGATCGGTCTCGGGGTGCCGACGAGATCGCCGGATGCGGCCAGCAGCTCGACGATCCGCCGCCGGGCTGCCGGCACGGTGAGCCCGGCCAGTTCCTGGTACGGCGCCGCCGGGACGCCGGGTGGCGGGTCGGGAAGCAGCCGGCCGTCCCGCCCGATCACCACCCGGGTCGGCAGCGCAAGCTCGCGCCACCAGGTCACGTCCGTCGGGTCGCCGAACGTACACACCATCGCGATGCCGGTTCCCTTGTCCGGATCGGCGAGCGGGTGGGCGTACACCGGAGTGTCCATATCGAACAGTGGCGTGTGGACGGTCGAGCCGACGAGCGCCGCGTACCTGGCGTCCGATGGGTGGCAGACCAGGGCCACGCATGCGGGCAGCAGCTCGGGCCGGGTTGTCTCGATCTCGACCGGCCCGAACCGCAGCCGGTGGTAGGCGCCCTCGCGGGCCCGGTCCTCGAGCTCGGCCTGGGCCACCGCGGTGCCGAACGTGATATCCCAGAGCGTCGGAGCCTCGGCCAGGTACGCCTCACCGCGGGCCAGGTTGAGCAGGAACGCCCGCTGCGAGACCGCCCGGGCCTGCGTGCCGATCGTCGTGTACGTGTACGACCAGTCGACCGAGAGCCCGAGCCGGCGCCAGACCTGTTCGTACACCTGCTCGTCCTGCGCGGTCTGCCGCGCGCACAGCTCGACGAAGTTCCGCCGGGAGATCGGCACCGGTGCGCCCGGACCGGCCGACGCCGGCGGGGTGAAACCCGGGTCGTACGGCAGGGCCGGGTCGCACCGCACCCCGAACCGGTGCTGCACCCGGCGCTCGGTCGGCAGCCCGTTGTCGTCCCAGCCCATCGGGTAGAAGACGGCCTTGCCGCGCATCCGATGGAACCTGGCGATGATGTCGGTGTGCGTGAACGAGAACACGTGTCCGATGTGGAGCTCGCCGGATACGGTCGGCGGGGGAGTGTCGATGGAGTATACGTCCGCGCGGTCCCTCGACCGGTCGAACGCGTACGTCCCCTCCTCCTGCCACCGGAGCGTCCAGCGCTCCTCGATGCCGTCCAGCGTGTCCATCTTCCGATGGTACGAAGACCCGGCCGCCGCCGCGACTCGGTTACACCAGGCTGTCCCGCCACTGCTGGTGCAGCGTGGCGTACCGGCCGCCGCCGGCGACCAGCAGCTCCGGTGTGCCATCCTCCACGATCCGCCCGGACTCCAGGACCAGCACCCGGTCGGCGATCTCCACTGTGGACAGCCGGTGCGCGATCACGATCGCGGTACGGTCGGCCAGGATGGTCCGCAGCGCGCGCTGCACCAGGCGCTCCGACGGGATGTCCAGCGACGACGTCGCCTCGTCCAGGATGAGTACGGCGGGATCGGCGAGGAATGCCCGGGCGAACGCGACGAGTTGGCGCTGCCCGGCGGAGAGCCGGCCGCCGCGCTTGTGCACCTCGGTGTCGTACCCCTCGGGCAGCGCCGCGATGAACTCGTGCGCGCCGATCGCCCGGGCGGCGTCCTCGATGTCCGGGCGCTGCGCGCCGGGCCGGCCGAACCCGATGTTCTCCGCGACCGTACCCGAGAACAGGTAGTTCTCCTGGGTGACCATCACGACCGTGCGGCGCAGCTCGGTGTCGGCCACCGCGCGCAGGTCGACCCCGTCCAGCGTCACGCCGCCGGTGACCGGGTCGTAGAACCGGGCGACCAGCTTCGCGATCGTGGACTTGCCCGCCCCGGTCGCGCCGACCAGGGCGAGCGTCTGGCCGGCCGGGATGTGCAGGTCCAGCTCGGGAAGCACCGGCCGGTCGGCACGGTAGCCGAAGCTGACCCCGGAAAACCGCAGCTCACCGTGGGCACCACCGGCCGGCAGCGGGGTCGGCGTCTCCGGCTCGGGTACGGCCGGCCGCTCGGCGAGTACGCCGGACAGCTTCTCCAGCGCCGCGGTCGCGGACTGCAGCGCGTTGTAGAACTGGGACAGCTCCTGCATCGGCTCGAAGAACCGGCGCAGGTACAGCAGGAACGCGGCGAGCACACCGACCTGGATCTGCCCGTGCAGCACCCGGTATCCGCCGTAGGTCAGGACGACCGCGATCGTCACGTTGCCGATCACCTTGATGCTCGGCGCGAAGATCGCGATCAGCCGGAACGCGCGCAGGTTCGCCGCCCGGTAGTTGTCGTTCACCGCGTCGAAGATCTCCTGGTTGCGCTTCTCCCGGCGGAACGCTTGTACCGCCCGGATCCCGCCGAGCGACTCGACAAAGTGGACGATCACCAGGGCGACCGCCTCACGGGTCTTGCGGTACGCGATCGAGGACTGGCGCTGGAACCAGCGGGACAGCACCAGCAGGAACGGGAAGGACAGCAGCGTGACCAGCGCCAGCGGCGGGTCCAGCCAGAGCAGGATGCCGGCGACGGAGACCACGGAGAGCCCGGCCAGCACCAGGTCGTCGATGCCGCCGTCGACCAGCTCGGCGATGGAGTCCATGTCCGAGGTGAGCCGGGACACCACCCGGCCCGACGTGTACCGCTCGTGGAAGCCGATGGACAGCCGCTGGAAGTGGTCGTACACCCGGCGGCGCAGATCGAGCAGGACGGCCTGGCCGATCCGGCCGGAGACGGTGAGGAACCCGCGCTTGCCGACGTACTCCGCGGCCGTGGCCACCAGGAACGCGATGCCGACCGCGATCAGCACCGTCGGGTCGCCGTGCGGGCCGGCCAGTGGTGGGATGCCCCGGTCGATGCCGAGCTTGACCAGGTACGGCCCGGCCATCCCGGCCGCGTTCTGCACCAGCAGCAGCACGACCATCAGCCTGATCAACCGCCGGTGCGGGCGCAGCAGCGAGCCGAGCAGCCGGCGGGAGCTGGACCGCAACCGCAGCACCGCGGCGGCGTCCGGCGACTCGGCCGCGGTGCGGTCCGCGTCGTCCTCGGGCGCGACCCCCCGCCAGGCGTCAACGTCGACGCTCATTGCACCCTCGCCTCGGCTGCCTGGGAAAGAACGGCGCGGTACGCCGGCTCGTTCGCCATCAGCTCGGAGTGCCGGCCGACCGCGACGATCTCGCCGTCGCGCAGCAGCGCGACCCGATCCGCAAGGGCCACTGTGGACGGTCGGTGTACCACGATGAGCGCGGTCGTGCCGTGCAGCACCCTGGCCAGCGCCTCCTCGACGAGCGCCTCGGTGTGCACGTCCAGCGCGGACAGCGGATCGTCCAGTACGAGTACCCGCGGCTTGCCGAGCACCGCGCGGGCCAGCGCGAGCCGCTGGCGCTGCCCGCCGGACAGCGACAGGCCCTGCTCGCCGACCCGGGTGGCCAGTCCCCACGGCAGGTCGTGTACGAACTCGGCCTGCGCCACCGCGAGTGCTTCGGCGATCTCGTCCTCGGTCGCGCCGGCCCGGCCGAGCGTGAGGTTCTCCCGGACGGACATGGAGAACAGCGTCGGTTCCTCGAACGCCACCCCGACCACCCGGCGCAGCGACGCCAGCTCGATGTCGCGGATGTCCCGACCGTCCAATGTGATCTGTCCACTACAGACGTCGTACAGCCGGGGGACGAGAGACACGAGTGTGGTTTTGCCGCACCCGGTGGTACCGACGATGGCCAGCGTCTCGCCCGGGTGGACTTCGAGATCCACCCGGCGAAGCACCGGATCCTCCGTACCCGGATAGTTGAAACTGACCGCTTCGAAGCGCAAGTGGCCGGCGCTGGCCTCGGATGCCACGGACACCGCGCCCGGTCTGTCCACGATGGACGGTTCGGTGTCGAGTACCTCGAAGATGCGGTCGGCCGCGGTCATCGCCTCCTGGGCGTTCGCGATGATCCAGCCCAGCGCGTCGATCGGCCAGATCAGCATGAGTTGCAGGGATACGAAGGCGACCAGGCCGCCGAGGCTGAGCCGGTCGTGCGCCACGGCGACCGCACCGGCAACCAGCACGATGGACAGGGTGACGTTCGGTACGGCGTCGAACTGTGCCCAGGACTTGGCGAGCAGCCGGGCCTTGCCGACCGCCGTGTCATGCACCTGTTCCGCACCGCGGGCGAACCGGTTGGCCATGTGCGCCCGGCGGCCGAACGACTTGATGAGCCGCACGCCCTGGGCCGACTCCTCGATGAGCGTGGCCAGATCGCCCTGCTCGTCCTGCAACCGCCGGGAGGCGATGATGTACCGCCGGACGAAGTTGCGGCTGGACCGGTACAGCGGCACCGCGCTGACCGCGACGAGCAGCCCGAGCGGCCAGAACAGGTGCAGCAGCAACGCGACGACGGTCACATAGGTACCGACATTGATAACAAAGAATATCAGGCCAAACGATAGAAACCGTCGGATAACGCTGAGATCGCTGGTCGCCCGCGACAGCAGCTGTCCGGACTGCCACTTGTCGTGGAACGCGATCGGCAGCCGCTGCAGGTGCGCGTACAGGTCGTGCCGGATCGCGGCCTCCATGCCGAGCGCGAACGCGGACTGCGCCCACCGCCGTATGAAGATCATGAAGGCTTCGAGCAACCCGAGCAGCAGCGCGAGCGCGCCGAGCATGAGCAGGCCACCGGGATCGCCGTGGGTGACCGGACCGTCCACGACGCGCCGGACGACGAGCGGTACGACGATGCTTGCCGCGGTCGATCCGAGCCCGGCGGCCATCAGCCAACCCATCTG
>DASRRF010000425.1:0-6922 GCA_035695905.1 Micromonosporaceae bacterium
GTCAGCGGGGAGATGAACGAGGACAGCAGGTACCCGTGCGCGCAATGCAGCTCCAGCAGGTCGAACCCGGCCGCGTCGGCGCGCCGCGCCGCGGCCACGAACTCGTCCCGGACCTGGGTGAGATCGTCGCGGCCGAGGGCGCGCGGCGTCTGGTTCATCGGGGAGTACGGCACCGCAGACGGCGCGACCACCGGCCAGTTCCCGTCCGGCAACGGCTGGTCCATGCCCTCCCACATCAGCCGGGTGGAGCCCTTGCGTCCTGAGTGTCCTAACTGGACGCCGATCTTCGTACCCGCGAAGCCGTGCGCGAAGTCCACGATCCGGGTCCAGGCCCGGCCCTGCTCGTCGGTCCACAGGCCGGTGCAGCCGGGGGTGATCCGTCCGGTCGGCGAGACGCAGACCATCTCGGTCATCACCAGCCCGGCCCCGCCGAGTGCCTTGCTTCCCAGATGTACCAGGTGGAAGTCGTTGGGCATCCCGTCGCGCGCGACGTACATGTCCATCGGCGAGACGATGATCCGGTTGGCCAGCTCCAACCCGCGCAGCCGGAACGGGTGGAACATCGGCGGGCGTGGCTCCGCTGCACCGGCGAACCAACTGTCCACACGCGACACGAACTCGGGGTCGCGCAGCCGCAGGTTCTCGTACGTCACCCGGCGGGACCGGGTGAGGATGTTGAACGCGAACTGCAACGGGGCCTGGTGCGCGTACTGGCCGAGGTTCTCGAACCACTCCAGGCTGGCCTGCGCCGCACGCTGGGTGGAGACCACCACCGGCCGGCGCTCCTCCTCGTACGCGGACAGCGCCGCCGGCACCGAGGGCTGTTCGCTGAGGCACGCGGCGAGCGCGAGTGCGTCCTCCATGGCCAGCTTCGTACCCGAGCCGATCGAGAAGTGCGCGGTGTGCGCGGCGTCGCCGAGCAGCACGACGTTCTCGTACCGCCAGATCTCGCACCGTACGGTGGTGAAGCTGATCCAGTTGGACTTGTTCGCGATCAGCCGGTGCCCGTCCAGCAGGTCGCCGAAGATCTCTCCACATCGGACGATGACGTTGTCGTCGGTCATCCCGGCCTTGCGCCACACGTCGTCGTGCATCTCGACGATCAGCGTGGACCCGTGCGCGTCGTACGGGTACGCGTGCACCTGCATCACGCCGTACTCGGTCTGCCGGATGTCGAACGTGAACGCGTCGAACACCTTGTCCGTGCCGAGCCACACGTATCGACATGCGCGGATGTCGTATGACGGGCGGAACGTGTCGGCGTACTTCGTCCGTACCGCCGAGTTGAGACCGTCGGCCGCGACCACCAGATCGTGCGTACCCCGCAGCTGGTCCGGATCTGGTGCGACGGACCGGAAGTGGACCGCGACGCCCAGCTCGCGACAGCGCTGCTGGAGTATTTCCAGCAGCCGCACCCGGCTCATCGCGGCGAACCCGTGCCCGCCGCTGGTAATCACCTCGTCCCGGCCGAGCCGGCCGACCGCTCCGGCTTCGCCTACGCGGAGGCGCACGTCGATGTCGTCCCAGCGGGCGAACTCGGCCGCCATCGCGTCGTGGATCACCGGGTCGGCGTGCTCGATCCCGCCCAGCGTCTCGTCGGAGAAGACCACGCCGAACCCGAACGTGTCGTCCGGCGCGTTGCGTTCCCACACGGTGATCTCGCGATCGGGATCCAGCTGCTTCGCCAGCGCGGCGAAGTAGAGGCCTCCCGGGCCGCCACCGATAACCGCGATGCGCACGCGACGAGCGTATGCTGCGTTGTCGACGACCGTCAACGAGACGCGAGGTGGGGCCATGAGGTTCACCGGACGTACCGCCGTGGTGACCGGCGGCGCGGGTGGGATCGGCCAGGCGGTTGCCGCCGGGTTCGCCGCGGAGGGCGCCGCGGTGGCGGTCGTCGATGTCTCCGGCGTCCAGACCGCCGTCGATGCGTTGCGGTCCGCGCATCCTTCCTCGACAATTCGCGGCTACATCGTGGATGTCACGTCACGGGCCGCGGTCAATGCCCTTTTTGCGGCGGTACGAACGGAGCTCGGCGGACCACACGTGCTGGTCACGCTCGCCGGCGGTTCTCTCGGCACACCGAGGGACCTGCCGGACATCGCGCCGGAACACCTGGACCTGGTGCTCGACGTGAACCTAAAGGGCACGTTCTACTGCTGCCAGGCGGCCGCGCCGCTGATCGCCGCGGCCGGCGGTGGCGCGATCGTGACCTGCTCGTCGATCGGCGCGCGCCAGCCGTCGCCGGTGACCGGCGTACCGTACGCCGCCGCGAAGGCCGCGATCGGCGGGCTGACCCGTCGGCTGGCCCGGGAGCTCGGCCCGGCCGGGATCCGGGTGAACGCGGTCGCGCCGGGCCTGTTCCTCACCCCGCGACTGGCCGCCCGGTTCGGCGAGATGCCGGCGGCCGAACGGCAGGAGGTGCTGGACGCGATCCCGCTCGGCCGGATGCCCGAGCTTCGGGAGATCGTCGAGCCGGTGCTGTTCCTGGCCAGCGACGCCGCGTCGTTCGTCACCGGGATCACCCTGGACGTCAACGGCGGCCGCTACCTCCCGCCGTGATCCGCCCCCGTGACCCGCGCCTCCCCCAAGATCGCCGCAACTTCGTGAAACTCGCGGCTTCCGGTGGCTCGCGTAGGCCCGACTCTCGGAAAAGCGAGTGGATCAAGGCACGCAGCCGCGAGTGGATCAAGGCGCGCGGGCGGGGCCGCGTGCGTCAAGGCGGGTCGGCGGGTTGGCGGCCGGCGGTGAGCAGGGTGGTCCGGGTGGCGTCCGGCCATGGTGCCGCGCCCTCGCCGGCGGCCGAGACGTGGACGACCACCATCCGCCCGCGGGCGGCGGGTCCACGCGGGCCGCGGATGTCGAACGCGAACGTGGCGGAGGTGCGCCCGACCTCGGCCACCGAGAACTCGATCTCCACGAGATCCCGGTAGAACAGCCGGTCCACGAAGTCCACCTCGTACCGGACCCGGGGTACCACGCCCATCAGCGCGGTCAGGTCGAGCCGCTCGTAGAGCACGGTCTCCGCGGACTCCACCCAGCGGATCACCGCGGAGTGGTGATGGTGCCCGGCGGCATCGGTGTCCTGCCACTCCATCTTCCGCGTCACCACGACGCTGGCCGGCCCGGTCAACGCGAGCCCGCCGCCCTTTCCCGCAGGACGTACCGCTGCACCTTGCCGGTGGACGTACGGGGCAGCGCATCCACGAACTCGATCATCCGAGGGGCCTTGTACGGCGCGATTTCCGACCGGACGAACGTACGCATCTCCTCGGCCTTGTCCGGGGTACCGTCGATGCCCGGCTTGAGCACCACGTACCCCCGTACGGCCATGGTCCGCTCCGGGTCCGGTGCACCGACGACCGCGCATTCGAGTACGTCCGGGTGCCGCAGCAACGCCATCTCCACCTCCGGCCCGGCGATGTTGAAGCCGGCCGAGATGATCATGTCATCGCTGCGGGCCTGGTACCAGAAGTACCCGTCGGTGTCGCGCAGGTACGTGTCGCCGGTGAGGTTCCAGCCGTGCTGGACGTAGGCCTTCTGCCGGTCGTCAGCGAGGTAGCGGCAGCCGGTCGGTCCGCGTACGGCCAGCCGGCCGATCTGCCCGTCCGGGACCGGCTCGCCGGTGTCGGAGAGCACGGCTGCTTCGTACCCGGGAATGGGTTTGCCCGTCGCCCCGGGCCGGATCTCCTCGTCCGCGGCGGAGATGAAGATGTGCAGCAGCTCGGTGGAGCCGATACCATCGATGATCTTTATGCCGGTGGCGCCGTGCCAGGCGTCCCAGGTGCTGCGGGGCAGCGGCTCGCCGGCGGAGACGCAGCGGCGCAGCGAAGAGAAGTCGCCGCCGAGGCCCACCATCGCGCGGTACGCGGTGGGCGCGGTGAACAGCACGGTCGGCCGGTGCTCGGCGAGCGCCGGCAGCATCACGTCCGGGGTTCCCTTCTCCAGCAACAACGTGGCCGCGCCGACCCGCATCGGGAAGACCACGAGCCCGCCGAGCCCGAACGTGAAGCCCAGGGGCGGCGAGCCGGTGAACAGATCCTCGCTGGTGGGCTTGAGTACGTGCGCGGAGAACGTATCGGCGATCGCGAGCACATCACGGTGGAAGTGCATGGTCGCCTTCGGCCGGCCGGTGGTGCCGGAGGTGAAGGCGAGCAGGGCCACGTCGTCGGCGCTCGTCCCGACCGCGACGTCAGCTGCCCCGGCCGGCAGCCCGCGCAGCGCATCGAACGTCGTGTATGGGCCGATTCCCGCGCCCCGCAGGTCTTCCACGAAGCGATCGTCCACAAGGGAGTGATTGATCCGGGCGATCTCGTGGATCGTCTGCAGCTCGGTGGCGCGCAGCAGCGGCATCGTGGTGACCGCAACCCCACCCATCCTGAGTACGCCGAACCAGCAGGCGACCAGCCACGGGTTGTTCGGCGCGCGCAGGAGCACCCGGTTTCCGGGTACCAGGCCGATGTCGGTGAGGTGATGGGCGATCCGGTTGGCCCGGTCGCGCAGCTCGCCGTACGTCCACCGCTCGCCATCCGGGGTGAGCAGGCAGGGTCGGCCCGGGTCGGCACGGTCCAGCAGCTCGACCGCGCAGTTGAGCCGCTGCGGGTACGCCAGCTCGGGCAGCGTGAAGGTCAACGGCGGCCATAGGTCAGCAGGCGGCAGGTTGTCCCGGGTGAACGTATCGACATGCGCAGACGGTGCGAGCGGCATGACTACTCCCTCGGTATTCCGCGCGGTTGACGGTAGTCATGAGCACGATATGTTTTCCCGGTGGCGGAGACAACCGGACAGCAGCCCCGCTCGCTGATCGTGACGGTTTACGGCCTCTATGCCCGGGAGTCCGGCGGCTGGCTGTCGGTCGGACTGCTGATCCGGCTGCTCGCCGAACTGGGGGTGGAGGAGCCGGCGGTCCGTTCGGCGATCTCCCGGCTGAAGCGCCGGGGCCTGCTGGAGCCGTCCCGCCGGGCCGGCGCCGCCGGGTACGCGCTGTCCGCCGAGGCCCGGGAGATCCTCGCCGAAGGTGACGAGCACATCTTCGCCCCGCCGCAGGCCACCGTCGCGGACGGCTGGTTGCTCGCGGTCTTCTCGGTACCCGAGTCGGAGCGGGCCCGCCGGCACACGCTGCGCTCCCGGCTGGCCGCGCTGGGGTTCGGTACGGCCGCGCCGGGTGTGTGGATCGCGCCGGCGCACCGGTTCGGCGTTACCCGCGCGATGTTGGAGCGCCTTGACCTGGGATCCTATGTGGACCTGTTCCGGGCGGACTATCTCGCGTTCACGAACCTGCCGGAGGCGGTCACCCAGTGGTGGGACCTGGCCGGCCTACAGAAGTCCTATGTGGACTTCGTGACCGCCTGGTCGGATGTGGATCCGGCGTCGCCGCCGGCCGCGTTCGCGGTCTGGGTACGGGCACTCACCGACTGGCGGCGGCTGCCGTACCTGGATCCCGGCCTGCCGGCGGAGTTGTTGCCGGCGGACTGGCCCGGCGCCCGGGCCGCCGCGCTGTTCCGTACGCTGCGCGGTCGGCTCGCCGGTCCGGCCGCCGAGTTCGCGCGCGGTCTAGGGGATGACCGCGATGCCGGAGATCTCCACTAGCGCGTCGTCGTCCCATAGGCGGTTCACCCCGATCCCGGCCGCAGCCGGGTAGTCGGTCCCGCACAACCCGCGCCACACCGCGCCGATCGCCTTGGCCTGCATGCGGTACCCGGGCAGGTCGACGATGTAGATGGTCACCTGGACCAGATGCTCCGGCGACCCGCCGGCCGCGCGCAGCGCGGTGACCAGGTTGGACAGGGCCCGCTCGAACTGGCCGACGATGTCGTCGACGGCCACCACCTGTCCGTTGGTGTCCAGCGCGGTCTGGCCGGCGAGGTAGACGGTCCGTCCCGCTGGCGCGACCACCGCGTGGCTGAACCCCGACGGCGGGGCCAGCTCAGCCGGGTTGATGCGCTCCGTCATGACTGCACCGCTCCACCGTCCACATTGATGCCTTGCCCGGTCACCGCACCATTGTCCACACAGAACAGTACCGCTGCGGCCACCTCGGCCACGGTGATCAGCCGCCCGATCGGCTGCTGTTGCGCGAGCATCGTGCGGACCTGCTCGGGGTCCCGCCCGGTCTTCTCCACAATGGACGCCACCGAGCCGTCCGTCATCGGAGTGTCCACATAGGCCGGACAGACCGCGTTGACCGTCACGCCGGTCTTCACCAGCTCCGCGGCGGCGGACCGGACCAACCCCAGTACGCCGTGCTTGGCTGCCGCGTACGCCGCGATGTACGGCGCGCCGACCCGGGACGCGATCGAACCGATGACCACGACCCGGCCCCAGCCGGCGGCGGTCATCGCCGGTACGGCCCGCCGGATGCACCGGAACGGCGCGGTCAGGTTGAGGTCCAGCATCCGCTGCCAGTCCTCGTCGGTGGTCCTGGCCAGCGGCGCGGAGACGGCAGCGCCGGCGTTGGCCACCAGGATCTCCACCGGACCGAGCTCCGCCTCCACCCGCGCGAAGAGCTCGTCCACCGCGCCGGGTGCGGTCAGGTCCAGGGGCAGGGTGAGCGCGCCGTCGCAGGCGGCCGCGGTCTGCGTGAGCTCGGCTTGGCTACGGGCGGTGAGCGCCACCCGGTGCCCCGCGGCGGCCAGCCGGATCGCCACCTCCCGGCCGATTCCGCGACCCGCACCGGTGACCAGACAGGTCCGCGCACCGAACACTCCCGGAGCCTACCTTGATCATGGCAAAGAAGAGTTGAGCGCGGTAGGCTCAACTCTCGTGAACACTGAACGCCTGACGACGAAGAGCCGAGAGGTCATCAAGAGCGCGGTGGCGGCGGCGACCGAACGCGGGCATGCCACCGTCGAAGCGTGGCACCTGCTGCTCGCGCTGCTGGATACCGGTGGGTCGACCGCGGCCGGCCTGCTGCGCGCGGTCG
>DASRRF010000426.1:0-4385 GCA_035695905.1 Micromonosporaceae bacterium
CGGAAGTACGCCTTGCGGGTGTGGTGGCTCCTGCGGGAGCGCAGCCACGCGACCGTGGTGCTGCGCAGGTTCCATCGGCTGCCTGCGTCTTCTGTGGGCAGTGGCAGCGCGGCGACGGATCGGGCCAACTCGTCTTCGGTCACGACCGCCAAGGTCGGCGCCGGGGCATGATAACCGGGATTATCGACCAAGATCACGGCGCCTCGTTCCGCGGCCTTTTGCGGGCTCATGCTGCCCGCGCCGCAGCCGATGGTTGACGTTCGGACTCCGCCACGCGCCGCCGCTCCGCCCGCATCCGCGCGGCGGTCGCGGCGAGCAGCTGCGCGGTGGCCGGGTCGAGCAGCGCCCGGTCCGCCGGGTCCAACCCGAAGGCGACCGCCATCTCCCGCCGGGCCTGCAGCAGCGCCGGCAGGTCCGGTTGACCGGAGATGGGCGTCCGGATGTACACGGTGTGCGCGCGGCCGCCCTGGCGCGCCGAGGTGCCGATCGTCACGGCCGGTCCCCGTGGGGTGTGGGGAAGTACGGGGTGCGGTCCCCACCGGGCTGGGTGATGATCCCGGCTGCGGCGTCGTCGCGCATCCATGTCGTCACGGTTTGCAGGACAGTGGAGTACCCCTCGGCCTGGAGTCGTTTGTGGACCTCGCCGGGGGTGATGCCGGTCTCCCGCGCTTCGGTGACGAGTTCGCGCATCCGGGTACGCGGGTGCTTGTGCGGTGCGGCGGCGGCCGGTGGCGCGACCCAGGGCCGGTCCGGTTGAATGGCCGGCGCCTGGAACATGGCCTCCAAGGCTTGGACACTGGCCGGATCCTCCGGTGTGCTGTGCGGCGCGTCGGCCTGGTCGATGGCGTCGTTCAGCTGCTGGCGCGCGGCGTTGAGGTCGGCCAGCGCACCGGACAGCGACCCTGCATCGTCGCTCGCCGCCGGCGCCGGCGTGGGGTTGGCTGGCCGGGCTGGAGTCACCGCACCGACGACCGCGCTGATTGGCTCACCGCGCCGCAGCGCCTCGACCGCCGCGGCGCCGGCATCCAATCGGGCGAGCAGTTCCGCGCACCGGTCCCAACGCCCGGTCCACCGCTCGCCGAGGACCTGCAGCCCGCGCTGGTCTGGGTCGGGCCGGCGGTCTGAGGTGGCGCACGCGATCTCGATGATCTGGTCTGGGACAAGGTTGGGCACCTTACCCACCCGCGGCGGGTCGACGCCGAGTTGGATATGCGCCGTACCCGGGTACACCGCATCTTCGGCGGACAGCTTCGACACGTTGAACAGGTAGTACATCTCGTCGGGTGGAGTCTGCGCCATCGCCAGCTTGACCTTCGAGTGGATACCGACGGCCCGCGAGCCCAGGGTTTCGATGGTGGCGCCCAGGCCGGAGATGACCAGCCGCACGCCGGAGTCGCGGCCGATGCGTTGCAGCTCCAGCACGTTGTCGGCGACCTTGCGGATGGTCGGATCCCTCTGCCCGGCCGTGCCGAGGACCTCCGCGACCTCGTCGATGAGCAGCATGAACAGAGGCAGGTCCGCACAGATGGGAAGCAGGGTGGTGTTCGCGGCCATCTTCACGCTGGCGTACGCCTGCTTGCGGTCGGTGGCCAGCTCCAGCAGCGCCTGCGTCATCGTCAGCGCCTTGGTCGGGCTGTCGGCCACCCAGGAGATCGGCGGCCGGGGGCAGCGTTGCGGGTCCAGGCGCCACGCCAGCAGCCACGGGATAGCCAGTCCACCACCGTTGAAGTCGATCACGCAGGGGATGACGTCGACGCATTTGAGCAGATCGGCGATGACCACGTTGAGGGTGGTGGTCTTGCCGGAGCCGGTCGGGCCGACGATCAGCGCGGTCTCCTGCCGCATCGGCACCCGTACCTCGGTGTCGTCTTTCCACACGGCCAGCAGCCGCGGCTCGTTGATGCTCTCGTGCGGGTAGACCCGCGGGTACGCCTTGTCCTCGGCCAGGGCGTTGCGGATCCCGACCCGCAGGAGCACGCAGCCACGGTCCGCGCCCGGGCCGACCTCCACGGCGCAGCCCTCCGGCAGCCGGGCGTCGGCCGCGAGCCCGTCCTGGTAGCGCTGCAGGTCCTGCCAGGTCGTCCCACCCTCGGGTAGGTCCGCATCCAGAGTGAACCCGGGCAGCTGCTCGCCTGGCCAGAGCTCGACGTTGCGGACCACCACCGCGATCGAGCAGACCCGGGTGATACGGCCGGTCCACTCTGCGGCGATCTCGTCGTGCACAGCAGCCCGCCGGCCGGGGCGCCGCGCCGCGTCGGCCAGCCGCCGGCGGTGCCCCTCTTCCCGCTGCTCGCGCGCCCGCGCGCGCTGATCGACACGTGAGTACGCCAGCCCGATCGCGCCGGCGGCCACCGTGCCGATCGCCAATGCCAGCCAGGACCGCGGCGACCACGGGTTGCCCCGGATCGCCGCCATCGACCACAGCCCGGCGGCCAGCCAGCACCCGGCGCGGTAGAGCACGGCGCGGGTTGGCTGGTACTGCCACGCCCCGATCCCCGCGGCCAGCGCGGCGGCAGTGGCGCCACCACCCAATCCCCACCACGGCGCCGACGGGAACAGTCCGTGCGCGTTGGCCAGATCGGACACCATCGTGAACGCGCACGCCGCGGCCGCCGCATTGGCCACCCCGGAGACCGGGCCGTGACCCAGGCCCCAACTCCAATCAACACGGCGGTCGGCCATCACACGGCGCCCTTGTTGGCCTGCACGTCCCACATCTGCTCGTTGCGTCGCGGCTGACGCAGCCGGTCCAGCTCGTGCTTGTGGATCCGTTCGATCGCCGGGCCGATCTCCCGCGACGCACCCAACACGGCAAGCTGCGCCTTGTGCACCGCGGCGTACATGGCCTGGATGGATGGGTGCAGCGGATGAGTCTGCGCCCGGTCGTAGCGGATCTTCATGGCCATCGCGATGTTCTCGATCACCTGCGGGATCAGGTGCGCGTCGTGCGAGACGGCGATCATCCCGTCGGGCTGGTCGCGCAGCGCGGCAGCGAGCATGTCTTCGGACAAGGCGATCAGTTGGCGGGCGGACACGGGGCTACCTCCAGTCGGTGCAGGTGTCGTGGCACCAGGTGGTGCCGCGGTCGGAGCCGGCTTCGCCGCCGGCGTCAAGGTGGTGCTGGGCTCGGCGGTCGCCGCTGGGGTTTGTCCGGCTGGGCGGCGTGCCGCGGTGCCGACCCGGGGCTGCGGGCGTCGACGCCGGGCCGGCGTACCGGCGGGGCGGTGGCTCATGGTCACCGTGCGGCTGCCCGCGTTGCGCATCCGTCGCCAGCCGGCGAGGGTGCTGGCGGCAATGCTCGCGCCGAGCCCGGCCGCGACCCGGCGCACCCGGCCGCGTCGTACCGTCTGGGCGCGCATCGCCCGCCGGGCCGCCGCGGCCGCCTGCCGTACGCTCGGCCGGGCACCGGTCTGGCCGGGGACGACGGCGGCCCGTACCGCGTCGGAGATCCGTAGTCCCGGCTGGCGTCCGGCGCGGCGTGGGAGACGCAGCCCCGTCCGCACCGGCCGGCTCGCCGTGCGCGTACCGCGGGAGCTGGGCGCCGCGGCGGTCTTCGGCTGCTTCATCCCGCCGCGCCGGGCCAGCGTCAGGCCGGCCGTACGGCGCCCGGCCGACGGTGAAGCCGTGCCACCCAGCCGGCCGAGGCCCGGCAGGCGCCCCAGCCGCGGCGAGCTGGCGCGGCCCAACCCGCCCAACCGCAGCCCGGCCGACCGGGACCGGGGCATCCGCCACGCGCTGCCCGTCAACCGCCGGTTGCCCCGGGCCAGCCGGGCGGCCTTCAGCCCGGCGTACCCGACCGCGCCGGCTGCGACCAGAGCCAACCCCACGCCGGGGATCAGATGCGCGGCGGTAGCTGCAGCGATCGTGCCCGCGTTGGCCACCCCCAGCACCGCCGGGCCAGCACCGCGCTGCGGTCGCACCGCTCGCGTAGGTGTGGACACGACCGCCGACTCAGCCGCGGTGGCCGGCGCGGTCATCGTCGTGCCCCGACCGGGTGTCGCCTATCGCCGATATCGCGGTCAGTGGCCCCGGTTACGGCCCCGCCGAGCGCGCTACCCCGCCGGTGACCTCGGGCGATAGCGCGGATATCGGCGACAGGCGCTATCGCCTCATCGTCCAGCCAATCGCCGCGGGCGCGGCTGCGCAGCTTGGCGCGGACCTCCCCGGCCAACGCCAGTAAGGCCACCCCGATCGCCGCGTACGCCGCGACCAGCAGGATGGTCAACCACACCCCGCCGGCGACGACGCCGACCAGGATGAACCCGCTCGCGCCGAACCCGGCAACCTCCGCGGTGTGCCGAGGCAACTCCCGCACCCGGCCCGCCCGCTGCTTGCGGTGGATGCGCCACTCGGCGATGCCCACCATGGCCAACTGCACGGCGCCG
>DASRRF010000427.1:0-1527 GCA_035695905.1 Micromonosporaceae bacterium
ATAGGCACGTCGCGGGCGCGCGGCGCGCGGGCTGCGGCTACGGCGGTGTGCGGTCCGGTGGGCTGGGCGGGAAGACGTCGTCGGGCTGCCGCCCCGTCGGGTTGCCCGGCGCGCTCGGGTTGGACAGGTGCCGCACCAGCGCGACGATGCCGAGCACCGTCAACGCGAGGAGCACCAGCGCGGCCAGGCCCCAGACCAGCATCCACAGCCCCATGCCGGCCATCATTCCGCCGTGCATTGCTCATTACTCCGAGGTCTGCGTTATGCCGATATTGCGGCGGGTGGTGTTGGTGGGGGCCGTGTTCGGGCTGGCGGTATCGGCATAATCGCGGGGCAATGACGTCGTCCATCCGATGTTCGGATCTGGGAGGCGTCATGGTCGATCTGTCGAAGACCCGCGTGCGGGGCCCGTTGGAGCCTGTCGTGGCTGGGTTCGCCGCCGAGTTGGCTGGTCAGGGCTACACGTTGTTCTCCGCGCGTGGCCAGATGGAGTTGGCCGCGCACTTGAGCCGGTGGATGGCCGAGCAGGGCCTGGGTGTCTCGGCGCTGACGGCGGAGGTGGTCGAGGCGTTCCTCGCGGCCCGCCGAGCCACCGGCTATCGGGCGTTTCGCACGGCGAAGGGGCTGGCTCCGCTGGTGGGATACCTGCGCGAGGTGGGACTGCTGCCGCCGGCGCCGCCGGCCGGACCACCAACGCCGGTGGAGGCGCTGTTGGACCGCTTCGGGGAGTATCTGCTGGCCGAGCGCGGCCTTCGCGCCGAGGTGGTCCGCGGCTATCGCGCTCTGGTCCGCCCGTTCGTCACCGCCGCCGTCGAGTCCGGTGGCGTCGGACCGGTGAACCTGACGGCAGCAGATGTCACGACGTTCATGGTTGCGGCTTCGGGGCGGCTGGCCCCGAAGACCGTGCAACACCTGGCCAGCGCGCTGCGGTCGTTGTTGCGGTTCTGGCTGCTCGACGGGATCGTGACGGTGTCGCTGGTCGAGGCGGTCCCGAAGGTCGCCCACCGACCGGCGCATCTGCCTCGATCGTTGGAGCCGGTGAAGGTGGCGGCCATCATCGCTTCTTGCGACACCGGAACCCGCAACGGGCTGCGTGACCGGGCGATTCTGCTGTTGCTGTCGAGGCTCGGGTTGCGCGCGGGTGAGGTCGCCCGGCTGGGGCTTGATGACATCGATTGGCGGGCCGGGCTGATCACGGTGCCGGGCAAGGGTAACCGGACCGATGCGCTGCCGTTGCCGTCCGATGTCGGCCAGGCCATCGTGGACTATCTGCGTTCCGGCCGACCGGCCGGCGTCGCTGACCGGTCGGTGTTCGTTCGGGTTCTGGCGCCGCATCGCGGGCTGACCAGTGGCGGTGTCACCCAGGTGGTGGCGGCGGCCGGGCTGCGCGCCGGGCTGAGCGAAACGGTCTACGCGCATCGGCTGCGGCACTCGGCGGCCACGATGATGCTCGCCGCCGGGGCGCCGTTGGCCGAGATCGGGCAGGTGCTTCGGCATCGGCGAGCGTTGACCACGGCCGGCTATGCG
>DASRRF010000428.1:0-1879 GCA_035695905.1 Micromonosporaceae bacterium
GCAGCGACCGGAGCGACTGGCGGCTACAGGGCGGGAACAGGGCGAGGACCATTAAGCGAGGAGGCCGACGCCGCCGCGGCGCGGGTCGCCGGCGGCACCGGCGTGGCCGACCGCGCTGACCCCGCCGAAGTAGTGGCTGACATGGTCCCACTGGTTGATCTGGTAACCCGCGTCGGCGAGCGCGGTCAGCTCCTCGCCGGGGGTACCGGGTTCGGCGTGCACGATCGGCCGCCCACCATCGGGGTCGTCCACCACGTGGAATCGAGGCCGGTTGATCGCGGCGGTCATGTTCAGGTCGTCCAGCAGTACGTTGGCCAGCGTGTGCAGCAGCGCGGTGCGGATCCGTGAGGCGCCCGCCGATCCGAGTGCCAGCACCAGTTCCCCGCCGTCGTCGACCACGACCATCGGGCACATCATCGAGGAGACCCGGCGGCCCGGCGCGAGGTCCGGGGTCATCAGCTCGCCCTCGCCGAGCATCGAGTTCAGGTGTACGCCGAGTCCGGGCAGCCATACCCCGGCGCCGATGCCCAGGGTCACGGTGACCACGCAGGCGTTGCCGTCGGAGTCCACCACGGAGATGTTCGTCGTGTCGCCCAACCGCTGCCGCCCGTGGTTCACCAGCGCGTCGGCCATCGCGACGGCGCGGTCGCCGGGGCGCAGCGCGGCCAGGCCGGCCGGTAGTGCGGCGATCGTCCGCATGGTGTTGTTCAGGTCGTTGCGGGCGTACACGTGCCGCCCGGCGAACGGCGCGTGCGCCACCGGCAGCTCCAGCACCCGGTACGCGGCCAGGTCGGCCAGGCCGAGCGCGCCACCGCCGGCCCGTACGGTGTCCACCAGCAGCCGGGCGATGGGTCCGGTGTAGAACACCGAGGGACCGCTCTCCGCGAGCATCGCCAGGGCCACGTCCAGCCCGGGGTGGTAGAGCAGGTCGCCGCCCTCCAGCAGCTTGCCGCCGGGCGAGTAGATCTGCGCGCCCTCCCCGGGTACCAGCGCCGGAGCGACCGAGGCGAGGGTACGGGCCTGGGCCGTGGGCAGTACCACCCCGCTGCGGGCCAGCGTGATCGCCGGCTCGACGACCCGCTGCCAGGGCAGCCGCCCCCAGCGCCGGTGCAGCTCGCCGCAGCCGGCCGGTACCCCGGGCACCGCGACGCTCGCCTCGCCGATCGAGTAGCTCAGCGGTATGCCGCCGAAGTTCACCTCGATCGGCACCATCGGTCCGGGGCCGCGGTCGCCGTCCAGCCCGGGTACCGAGCAGAAGAAGTCCAGGCACGTCACGGTGCCGGTGGCCGCCTCGTAGTAGGTGGCGAACCCGCCCCCGCCGATGCCGGTCAGCACGCTCTCGGCGACGCAGCAGGCGAGCGTCGCGGCGGTGGCCGCGTCGGCCGCGCTGCCCCCGGCGGCGAGCGTACGAAGACCAACCTCCGTCGTGACGGGGTGGCCGGTCGCTACACCGGCGGGCACGTGCGCCTCCTTTGCCGTGGCTGGCCCGGTGGCCGTTTGGACTGCTGCCCGGAGACTAATGGTCACCGGCGCAGCGTAGAGCCAGGAAGCCCGCGGCGCGCACCGATAGCTACGATCCGCGTTCATGGTCGCCTCACCGTCACCAACCGGTCACCCGGAGGACGTACTGCCGAAACGCGTACGCGTGGGATATTCGCTCGGTTCGCTGACCACCGGTGCGTTCGGGACCGTTCCGGGGCTGTTACTCCTGCCGTACCTGACCGACACGCTGGGTGTCGCGGCCGGGCTCGCCGGGTTCCTGGTGCTCGCCCCGAAGACCTGGGATGTGCTGGTGAACCCGGTCGCCGGGCGGTTGTCGGATCGCACCCAGACCCGCTGGGGGCCGCGCCGGCCGTACCTGCTCGTCGCCGGCCTCGCG
>DASRRF010000429.1:0-8175 GCA_035695905.1 Micromonosporaceae bacterium
CAACCGGTCGGGCAGGTCGACGGCGTCCCGCAGGCCGAGCTGCCCGACGAGTGCCCGCAGCGGCTCCAGACCGTCCCCGCTGCCGCGTACCTGCAACCGCGCGCCGGGCAGCTCGCGGCGTACCGCCTGGAGCGCCTCGACCGCGTTGGTCAGCCCGTGCCGCGGCGCGATCAGCCCGTGGTAGCTGAACAGCACCTCTCCGGACGGGTCCCACGGCCGCCACCGGGGCCGGTCGAACAGCCGCTCGTCGGGGCAGTTCATCACCACGGTGACCGGGCGGCCGGTCCACCCGCGCAGCATCTGTGCGTACGGCTCGTGCACGGTCAGCACCTCGGTGGCGAACCGCATCGCGGCCCGCTCGGTGGCCCGTACCGCGGCCATCAGCGCCCGCCGCTGCGCGAACTTGGAGGCGAACAGCTGGGAGGTGAGGTCGTGCACGTCCAGCAGCACCGGCACCCGGGCCAGCCGGGGCGCGATGGCCGCGAAGACCAGTGCCTCGGGCATCGAGTGCGCCTGTACCACGTCGAACGCCCGCGGCCGCCGGGTGAGCCGGGCCGCCGCGCGTACCCCGAACCCGCCGTACAGCGACAGGTACGCCGAGGCGGAGTCCCCGCGGTACTTACGGGTGGGCAGGTGCACCACGCGTACGCCGTCCACCACGTCGTCGGCCGGCCGGCCGTCGGCGTGCAGGGCCAGCACGGTCACCTCGTCGCCCCGCGCGACAAGGGCCTCGGCCTGGCGGCGTACCCGGGGATCCGACTCGTACTGGCTCACCACGAGCATGCCGACGCGAAGCGGGCGGCGCTGCACGGATGGGGAGGTCACGCCCGTGAGGATAACCTCAGCGAACGCGCGCTAGCGGCTCAGGCGCTTGCACACGCGGATACACCCACGCCGTGTCACCCCCGCCGGCGGTCGAGCGCAGCAGCGCGTACGCCAGGGTGATCGTCACGAGCAGCACGAACAGCATGATCGGCCCGAGGAAGAGCAGCGCGTTCACCCCGGACACGTCGTCGACCGTCTCGTGCAGGTGTACCCGCATCGCGGCCATCGCGGTGAAGTGCATGCCATTCACCGCCACGCCCATGAT
Organism: Micromonosporaceae bacterium; assembly: GCA_035695905.1. Classification (GTDB taxonomy): domain Bacteria; phylum Actinomycetota; class Actinomycetes; order Mycobacteriales; family Micromonosporaceae; genus EFPC-2. Next base: position 1,091 of record DASRRF010000429.1, read on the forward strand.
CAGCGCGGCGATCCCGATGGCCACCGGGCGGCGCAGGGTGACCGTGAACCACAGCGCCACCGTGGCCGCCACCACCGCGATCACCACCGACGCCGCGACCAGCCGGCGGTCGTACGCCACCACGCCGTTGAGCCGCATCGCGGCCATCCCGGTGTAGTGCATTGCCGCCACGCCGAGCCCGGCGAACAACCCACCGGCGAGCACCTTGAGCACCGAGCGCCGGCCGAAGCCGACGATGAACAGGCCGATGCCGACGACCGCGATCGCGGTCACCCAGCTGGCCATCGTGGTGGCCACGTCGTACCGGACCGCCGAGCCGGGCACGGTGAAGCCGAGCATCGCCATGAAATGCATCACCCAGATCCCGGTGCCGCCCAGCGCCCAGGCGGCCAGCGCGAGCCACCGGGCCTTGCGGGCGGGCGAGTCGAGGTTACGGGCACGGGCCGTACAGACCAAGGCCAGTAGCGAACCGAGTACGGACAGTGCGTACGAAAACGCAGGGGTGATCCACCCGTACGTGAAGTGATGAACCTCGGCGATACCGCCCATGTCGCCCCCTTGCCAGGCCGTGCTGTTCCTCCGCAGCGCCTAGTGCACGCCGAAACCCCGATATTGGCAAGCCGGCAATACGGCTGACTCCAAATAAGGCTGACTCAGATCTCCCGTACCGCGAGAATCCCCCGGCCGACCGCGGTCATCGCGGCCCGGGCGGTGGTGCGCAACGCCGGGTTGGACCCGCCGGTGTCGGCGAGCTGGCCGAGCAGGTCCACCACCTGGCGCGCCCACCGGACGAAGTCCCCGGCCGGCATCTCGCCCTCCAGCTGATGCCCGCTGGCCAGCACCGCCGCCAGCGACTCACCCCGGGCCCACCGGTAGATCGGCCAGACGAAGCCCAGGTCGGGCTCCCGGGTCAGCTCCAGGCCGCGGGCCGCCTCGTCGGACTCCAGCTCCGACCAGAGCTTCAGCGTCGCGTCCACGGCATCCCCGACCGGTCCACGGGGTACGGACACCGCCTCGTCACTCTCCCGGCGGGCCTCGTAGAGGACCACGGAGACCGCGGCGGCGAGCTCCGCCGGGGCCAACCCGTCCCACACGCCGCGCCGCAGGCACTCCGCGACCAGCAGGTCGGCCTCGGTCCAGATCCGGGCGAGCATCCTGCCCCCGTCGGTAACCTCCTTGCCCTTGGTCAGGTACCCACGGTCGGAGAGCAACCCGCAGACCCGGTCGAAGGTACGGGCCAGCGAGGTCGTCCGGCCGGCCACCTTGCCGCGCAACGACTCGGTGTCCCGGTACAGCCGCCAGCGCCGCTCGGCCCACCGGGCGTGCTCCTCGCGGTCCGGGCAGGTATGGCACGGGTGCCGGCGCAGCGCCGCCCGCAGCTCGACGAGCTCGGTGTCATCCCCGCCGCCGCGCCCGCGGCCGCCCCGGCGCCGGCCGTCCTGGGGTACCCCGGCCGCCCGCAGGGTGGAGGCGAGGTCGCGCCGTTCGGCCGGCGAGCGGTGGTTGAAGTGCTTCGGTACCCGGACCCGGGCCAGCGACTCCACCGGCGAGGCGAAGTCCGCCGCGGCGATCCGCCCGGCCCAGCGATCCTCGGTCAGCACCAGCGGTCGCGGCTCGCCGAACGCGCCGGTACCCGGGTCGAGGATGACCGCGAGGCCGGCCCGGCGGCCGGACGGTACCCGGATCACGTCACCGACCCGCAACCGCTCCAGCGACGCGACAGCCGCGGCCCGGCGCGCAACGGCGCCGTGCCGGGCCAGTGCCCGCTCGCGGTCCGCGATCGCGATGCGGATGCCGAAGTACTCCTCGAAGTCGCCCAGGTGGCAGGCCATCTCGGCCTCGTGCGAGGCCATCGTCTCGACGTTGCGCTGCACCTGCCGGGCGATCCCCACCACCGATCGGTCCGCCTGGAACTGGGCGAACGAGGACTCCAGCAGCTCGTGTGCCTTGCCCGCACCGACCGAGCCGACCAGGTTGACCGCCATGTTGTACGACGGCCGGAAGCTGGACCGCAGCGGGTAGGTACGGGTGGAGGCCAGGCCGGCCACGTGCCGGGGGTCCACCTCGGGCGCCCAGATCGCGACCGCGTGCCCCTCCACGTCGATCCCGCGCCGCCCGGCCCGCCCGGTGAGCTGGGTGTACTCCCCCGGTGTCAGGTCGACGTGCGCCTCGCCGTTGAACTTGACCAGCCGCTCCAGAACCACGCAGCGGGCCGGCATGTTGATGCCCAGCGCGAGCGTCTCGGTGGCGAAGACCGCCTTGACCAGGCCGCGGACGAACAGCTCCTCGACGACCTCCTTGAACGCCGGCAGCATCCCGGCGTGGTGCGCGGCCAGCCCGCGCTCCAGGCCATCCAACCATTCCCAGTACCCGAGCACACCGAGATCCTCGGCCGGGATGGTGGCGGCCATCCGCTCGACCACCCGGCGGATCGTGCCGCGCTCCTCCGGCGTGGTCAGCCGCAGCCCGGCATGCAGGCACTGCTGGACCGCGGCGTCGCAGCCGGCCCGGCTGAACACGAACAGGATGGCCGGCAGCAGGCCCTCGCGGTCCAGCCGCTCGACCACGTCCGGGCGGGACGGCACCGGCCCCCGGCGCCCGCGCGGTTGCCGGCCCCGCCCGCCGCTCTCGCCGCCGCCGAAGCCGGACCAGGACATCCGGCGCATCAGCTCGCGGGTGTAGCGCAGCAGCTCCGGGTGTACGTCGTGCTTCTGGGCCGCCTCCGCGTCGTGGAACAGGTCGAACATCCGCTTGCCGACCAGCATGTGCTGCCACAGCGGCACCGGGCGGTGTTCGCTGACCACCACGTCGGTGTGACCCCGTACGGTGACCAGCCAGTCGGCGAACTCCTCGGCGTTGGAGACCGTTGCGGACAGCGAGACCAGGGTCACGCTCGCCGGCAGGTGGATGATCACCTCTTCCCACACCGCGCCGCGGAACCGGTCGGCGAGGTAGTGCACCTCATCCATCACCACGTACGACAGCCCGTCCAGCGTGCTGGACCCGGCGTACAGCATGTTGCGCAGCACCTCGGTGGTCATCACGACCACGGGCGCGTTCCCGTTGATCGAGTTGTCCCCGGTGAGCAGGCCGACCCGCTCCACCCCGTACCGCTGGACCAGGTCGTGGTACTTCTGGTTGGACAGCGCCTTGATCGGCGTGGTGTAGAAGCATTTCCGGTCCTGGCGCAGCGCCAGGTGCACGGCGAACTCGCCGACCACGGTCTTGCCGGCCCCGGTCGGTGCGCAGACCAGCACGCCCCCGCCGCGTTCCAGCGCCTCGCAGGCGGCCCGCTGGAACGGGTCGAGCGCGAAGCTGAGCTCGCCGGCGAAGGCCTGCAGCGCCGGGTGCTGGGTGGCCTCGGCAGCCCGCCGGCGGGCCGTAGCGTACCGCTCGGCGGGGCTTGTCATACCGCAAGGTTAGCCGCGATCGCTGGTACGGCCGCCGGTAAGGTGCACGGCGTGCCGGAACCAGCCACGCCAACCAGCCCGCGACGCGCGGTGCTGTTCGACTTCCACGGCACGCTCGGGCAGGTGGAGGACCCGATCGACTGGGTGATCCGGGCGGCCGGCAGCTGTGGCGTGGCGCTGGATCGGGCGGTCGCGACCGGGCTGGCCGACCGGCTGGTCGCCGCGGGCCGGGCCGGCGGGCCGCGGCCGGGCCGGGTACCCCCGCGGCTGTCCGAGGTGTTCGCCGACCGGGACCTGTGCGGCCGGGCGCACCGCGCCGCCTACACGGGCCTCGCGGCGACCGTGGACAGCGGCATCCCCGGGCTGCCCGAAGCGCTCTATGCCCGGGTGCTCGATCCGGCCGGCTGGCAGGTGTACCCGGACACCCTGCCCACCCTGCGGGCGCTGCGCGCGGCCGGGGTGCCGGTGGCCGTGGTCAGCAACATCGGCTTCGACATCCGGCCGGTACTGGCGTCCTGGGGTGTCGCGGAGCTGATCGACGCCTGCGTCCTGTCCTGCGAGCTGGGTCGCTGCAAGCCGGATCCGGCCATCTTCCGGGCCGCGTGCGCGAAGCTCGGCGTACTTGCCGAGCACACACTGATGGTCGGCGATACACCAGCGGACGCCGGCGCGGTGGACGCGGGCTGCCGGGCGCTGATCCTGCCGGCCGCCGAACCCGGCCGACCCAACGGCCTGTCCGCCGTGCTCGATCTCGTCCCCAGCCAACACTGACCCGCCGCGCGCCGCGCGCCGCGCACCACCGCACGGCCCCCGGGCGCCATAGACGTTGGCCTATCTACCCGAATACGGCTGCCCGATTTTGAGGTGGATAGGCCAATGTCTATCTCAAAACCTCCGCGTCTACCCCAGCACGGTCAGCGCGCCGGGCATGCAGGTCACCGTCACCGGCAGCGGGCAGGACCGCTCGCCATCGGCGTACGTGATGATGCCCTCCGCGGCAATCTCCACAGTGGACGCTTGAAACTGGGACACCATCGGGTGCTGGACATGGGTGCCGGCGTACACCCGCGGCTTGATCCGGGCGAACGTGGTCCGGCTGATCGGGCCGGCCAGCACGACGTCGAGCAGCCCGTCGGTGAGGTCCGCGGCCGGGCAGATCCGCATCCCGCCGCCGTAGCAGGCCGCGTTGCCGACCGCGAGCAGGACCGCATCCACCTCGTGTACCGCACCGTCCAGGCACAGCGTGTAGTGCCGCGGCCGGAGCCGGATCAGCTCGATCAGGATCGCGATGTCGTAGCGCCGGTCGCCGCGCGGCCAGCGCATGCCGTTGGCCCGCTCGTTGACGATCGCGTCGAAGCCGGCCGCGAGCACCGCGCCGTACCAGCGGGTGGCATCGTCCGGGCCGGATATCCGAGCCAGGTCGACCCGGCGGGAGCTGCCCTCGCGTACCGCGGTGGCCAGCACGTCCGCGGCGGCCACCGGCTCCGCCGGCAGGCCCACCTCGGCGGCCAGGTCATTGCCGGTACCGGTCGGGATGATGCCCAGCGGTGTATCGGTGCCGGCCACCGCCTGCAGCGCGCGGTGCACCGTACCGTCCCCGCCCACGGCTATCACCGCGACCGCGCCTTCGGCGACCGCGGCGTGGCAGGCCGCTTCCGCTTCTTCGGGGGTACCGGCATCCAGCGGCCGGACCGGGTGTCCGCTGGCGGCCAGCCGCTCAACGAGCACCGGCAGCAGCCCGCGCCGCCGCCCCCGGCCCGCGGTCGGGTTGGCCAGTACGGCGATCGCGCCGGCGGTCATGTCATGTCGTCGTAGCGGTGGGGTACCACATCCAGCGATGAAGCCGTCACCGGCTCGGCCGCCGCGACCGGCTCGGTGTCGTGCTCCAGCGGGGAGATCTCGTCGTCGCCCAGCGCGCCGTAGTCCGGTGCGGTGCGCCGCCTGCGTCGGTCGTTGAGGAACGCGATGCCCACCGCGCCGAAGTAGAGCGCGGACAGGCAGATCGCCAGCGCGGTCATGCCGAACGGATCCGGGGTCGGCGTGACGATCGCGGAGAACAGGAAAAAGATGAACACGGTCACCCGCCACCAGCCGAGCATCTTCTTCGCGCTCACCATGCCGGTGAAGTTGAGCATCAACGCGACCAGCGGGAACTCGAACGCCACCCCGAAGATCAAGATCAGGTTCGTCACGAAGTCGATGTACCGGGTCACCTCGAGCTGGGTGTTGAGCCCGGTGACGCCGGAGGTGAGCAGGAACTTCAGGCCCTTCTCCACCACGAAGTAGGCGAGCACGGCGCCACCCATGAACAGCGGCGCGGCGATACCGACGAAGACGTACGCCCACTTGCGCTCGTGCCGGTGCAGGCCCGGCGCGATGAATGCCCAGAGCTGGTAGAGCCAGATCGGGGCGGTCACGATCAGGCCGATCCACAGTGCGATCTTCATCCGCAGCAGGAACGCGTCCGCCGGCCCGAGCTGGAAGAAGAGCTTGGTGCAGTCCTGATCAGGATTCAGCGCACAGTAGGGGTGGGCCAGCAGGTTGAAGACCGGCTTCGACAGGAACATGCCGATGACGAAGCCGACGACGAGCCCCAGGGATGCCCGGAACAGCCGCATGCGCAGCTCGATGAGGTGCTCGACGAGCGTCATCGAGCCGTCGGCCGCGCGCTGGAACTGGCTCGGCCCGCGGCGGCGCAGCATCCTGGCCACGACCGGAGGGCGGTGCTAGTTGTCGCGGACGCGCTGCACCGGGTCGACGACCGGAGCCTGCGACGGCTGGTTGTCCGGCACCTGCGTCAGCGGCTGGCGGGCGGACTGCGCGTCGGCCTTCTCCGCGAGGTCGTTGTCGTCGTCGACGAGGCCCTTGGTCTCGGCCTTGATGATCCGCAGCGAGCGCCCCAGCGACCGGGCGGCATCGGGCAGGCGCTTCGCGCCGAAGAGCAGAACGAGCACAACCACCAGTACGGCGATGTGCCACGGTCGGACGGCGCCCATGGAAAGCCTCCAGCAGATCGGTTAGGGGCCAGACCCCCATCGTACGTGCGTGCCGGCCGGCTGCCACCGCCCGGCCGGTGAAGTCTCAACCACGCCCGGTAGCTGCGTCAACTGGTCTTGCGGGCCGCGAGCCGGGCGGCGTCCTCTTGCATGGCCAGCATCCGATTCTGCAGCTCCTCCGCGGCGGTACGCAGCTCCTCGGCCTGGCCGGCGCTGCTCTGGAGCCGGTTCAGCGCACCGGTCAACCCGGGCAACCGGCGTACCACCGGCCGCACCGCGAGCAGCAGCACCACGATCCCCAGCAGCAGCGCGCCAGCCATCACCCACCAGACCATGCGCCCACGGTACGCATCAACCCGCAGCGGTATGCGCACGGTAGGCCACCAGCGCCTGCTGTGCCTGATCGACGACCGACTCGGCCAGCTCGGCCGGGGCCACCACGGTCACGTCCGGCCCGAGGCCCAGCACGAGCCGGCGGGCCCAGGCCAGGTCGGTGACCCGCAGCGAGACCAGCCAGGCGTCCGGCGAGGCCTCCTCGACCCACTCGCACGGGTAGTACTCGGTGATCCACCGCCCGTTGCGGCCCACCCGCAGGGTGACCAGCGGCAGATCCGGGGTCGGCTGGAAGACGCTGTCCCGGACCTCGCTCGACCGGGCCTGCGGCGGCGGCGCGGCCGGC
>DASRRF010000430.1:0-4119 GCA_035695905.1 Micromonosporaceae bacterium
GCCCGTGCAGCGCGGAGATCGGGCGCGGTTCGCCGAGACCGAGCTGCCACAGCGCGCTGGCCTCCAGCTCGACGTTCGCGTTGTCCGCCTTGTTCGCCACCAGCAGCACCGGCTTCGCGCTGCGCCGTAGCATGCGTACCGCAGCCTCATCGACATCGGTGGCACCGACCGTGGCGTCGACCACGAAGAGCACCACGTCGGAGGCCGCGATTGCGGCCTCGGCCTGGGCGGCGATCGCGGCGGCCCGATCCTTGACATCCGGCTCCCACCCGCCGGTGTCCACAATGGTGAATCGCTTGCCGGCCCACTGCGCATCGTAGGCTACCCGATCCCGGGTCACCCCCGGGACATCGTCGACAACCGCTTGCCTGCGGCCCAGAATTCGATTGACCAATGTGGACTTACCGACGTTCGGGCGGCCGACGACGGCGACCACAGGGGTCGGCCCCTCGGGCTCCACCGACTCGGGCGGCGCGTTGTCGACCTCGGTCCAGCCCGTCACGCCCGAGCCTCCGTCCGGTGCAATAGTGTGGCCAACCGGTCGACGACCTCGTCGATGCCGAGCGTCGTGGTGTCCAGCGAAACCGCGTCCCGCGCCCGCTGCAGCGGGCTGGTAGGGCGCGTAGAGTCCAGCCGGTCGCGACGGTTCAGGTCCGCGGCTGTCTCGGCCAGATCGGCCGCCTGCTCGGCACTGCGCCGGCGGGCGCGCTCATCCACCGACGCGGTGAGAAAAACCTTAAGATCCGCATCGGGTACGACCACAGTCCCGATGTCCCGCCCCTCCACCACGATCCGCCGGTACCCCGAGATGATGGCCCGTTGCCGGGCCAGCAGGACCCGGCGCACCTCGGGTACCGCGGCCACCGCCGAGACGGCGCTCGTCACGTCCGGCCCGCGGATCTCCGCATCCACCCGTACCCCATCGACCTCGGTGTGGGGCTCGTCCGGATCGGTGCCGATGGTGATCTCGATCTCGCCGGCCACCTTGCCGGCCGTGGCGGGATCGTACGGATCGAGGCCATCGCGCAGGATCGCCCAGGTCACCGCGCGATACATCGCTCCGGTATCGAGGTAGCGCGCGCTCAGCCGGGCGGCCAGCCGGCGGGAGACGGTCGACTTGCCCGAACCGGATGGCCCGTCCACGGCCACCACCAACCGTCCCGGCTGTTGTGCACCCACGCCCGTTGACCTCCTCGCTGCGCCCGGAGTCAATCATGCCCGGTCGCCGCGGCGATCACCGCGCCGGCTCCCCTGCTCAGTCCTCCGCGGCCCTGAACAGCGCGGCCACCTCGACGTTGTTCAGCCGCCGGGTCCGGCCCGGCTTGAGCCCGCCGAGGGAGACCGGCCCGATTTTGGTACGGACCAGGCGCCGTACCGGATGCCCGACCTCACCGAGCAACCGTCGCACGATGTGCTTGCGCCCTTCATGCAACACGATCTCAACGAGTGTCCGGCCACCTGAGGTATCCACGATCTTCACCGAGTCCGCCCGCGCCGGGCCGTCCTCCAGTTCGACGCCGGCGAGCAACCGGCGGCGGGCCGCATGCGACACCGATCCCTGCACCTCGGCGAGGTACGTCTTGGCCACCCCGAACGACGGGTGGGTGAGCCGGTGTGCCAGCTCCCCGTCGTTCGTCAGGAGCAGCAGGCCCTCGCTGTCGGCGTCCAGCCGGCCCACGTGGAACACCCGCTGCTCCAGGTTCCCGAGGTAGTCCGCGAGCGCGAGCCGGCCCTGCTCATCGTCCATTGTGGAGACGACCCCGCGCGGCTTGTTCATCGCAACGTACACCAGCCGGGCGTCGGCCACCACGCGCTCGCCGTTCACATGGATGACCGCGGTCTCCGGGTCGACCTTGTCGCCGAGCGTCGCGACCCGACCGTCCACTGTGACCCGTCGATCGGCGATCAGGTTCTCGCAGACCCGGCGGGATCCGACACCGGCCGCGGCGAGCACCTTCTGCAGCCGCTGCACGCCGGGCTCAGCGTTGCTGGGCATCGGCGATGTCGTCAATGGAGTCGGGCAGGAACGGGGCCAGCGGCGGCAGCTCGCCGACGCTGTCCAGGCCGAGCTTCTCCAGGAACAGCGACGTGGTCCGGTAGAGGTATGCGCCGCTGTCCGGTTCGGTGCCGCACTCCTCGATCAGCCCGCGGGAGACCAGCGTACGGATGACGCCGTCGCAGTTGACCCCGCGGATCGCCGAGATCCGAGCCCGGGTCACCGGCTGCTTGTACGCAACGACCGCGAGCGTCTCCAGCGCCGCCTGGGTCAGCCGTACCTGCTGTCCATCGAGGACGAAACGCTCCACATAGGACGAGTACTCGCCGCGGGTGTAGAGCCGCCAGCCACCGGCAACCTTGCGCAGCGCGAAGCCGCGCCCGGCGCTGTCGTACTCCGCGGCCAGCTCGCCCAGCGCCGCGGTGATCCGCTCGGTCGGTTGCTCGAGAACCTGGGCCAGCATCACGTCGCCGACCGGCTCGTCCACCACGAGCAGGATCGCCTCCAGCGCGCCGCGCAACTCGCCCGGATCGAGCACCACCGGCTCCGGCTCGGGCTCCCGCACCACCTCCGGCGCCGGCGCCGGCTCGGCCTCGGGCTCGGGCTCGGGCTCCACTGTGGACTCAGAGGCGGTCGGGTCGGGCGGGCGCTCCCACGGGGGTACCCAGGAGGCCGCCTCATCCGCCAACGAGTGCCGCCGATCCTCAGTCTCCACTGGGTAGCTCCTCTCCACCGGCCGCCACCGACGGCGCACCGCTGTACTCGTCGATGTCCAGCTCCGGCGCGACATCGTCCGGGCCGGTCCACCGTACGGTCAGCGCCCCCAGCGCCTGCACCTGTTCGAATCCCACCATGCCCTCGCGGTAGAGCTCCAACAACGCGAGGAACCGGGCTACCACCTCCAGCGTGGTCTGGCAGTCGGAACAGAGCGCGCGGAACGTGGCGGTACGCGCGCGCAGCAACTTGTCCCGCAGTACCGCCGCATGCTCGCGTACGCTGACCCGCACCTGGTGCACGTGATCGATGGAGACGACCGGTACCGGTCTTGGGGTCATCGCCTTGGTGGCTAACGCCGCCAGGCGCTCCGGGCCGATACCGAGTACGAGATCGGGCAGCGCCTCGGCGTACCGCGGTTCCAGCGCGACGGCGCGCGGGTAGCGCCGGCCGCCGGCCGCCTCCAGTCCGGCCAGGTACGCCGCCGCCTCCTTGAACGCCTTGTACTGCAACAACCGCGCGAACAGCAGGTCCCGCGCCTCCAGCAGAGCCAGGTCCTCCTCGTCCTCGACCGCCGCGGCCGGTAGCAGCCGGGCCGCCTTCAGGTCCAGCAGGGTCGCCGCGACAACCAGGAACTCGCTCGCCTCGTCGAGGTTCCAGTCGTCACCCATCCCCCGGATGTACGCGATGAACTCGTCCGTCACCCGGTGCAGCGCGACCTCGGTGACGTCCAGCTTGTGCTTGCTGATCAGCTGTAACAACAGATCGAACGGGCCGGTGAAGTTCACCAGACGGACGGTGAACCCGACGGCCTGGTCCGACCCGGCGTCCGCGGAGGGAACGGTCACCCGCCGACCGTAACTCACGCCGCCTCCTCGCGTGCCGCTCGGAGGCGCCGCTCGCGCAAGCTGCTGAGCCTAATGGTTCGCTCGCTCCGCTCGCTCACGCCGGCCCGGAGGACTGCAACACCGCCGCCTCAGCCGCGTTCGGCACGTGCGGCGATCACCTCGCGGGCCAGCTGCCGGTAGTTCCGTGCGCCGGATGATGCCGGATCCAGCGAGGTGATCGGCGTACCGGCCACGGTGGACTCGGGGAACTTCACGGTCTTCGTGATCACGGTCTGGTACACCTTGTCGCCGAACGCCTCGACCACCCGCTGCAGCACCTGCCGGCAGTGCGTGGTACGGCTGTCGTACATGGTGGCCAGGATGCCTTCGAGCTCGAGGTCGAAGTTGAGCCGCTCGCGCACCTTGTCGATGGTGTCCAGCAGCAGTGCGACACCCCGCAGGCTGAAGAACTCGCACTCCAGCGGGACCAGCACGCCGTGCGCCACGGTCAGCGCGTTGATCGCCAGCAACCCGAGCGACGGTTGGCAGTCGATCAGGATGAAGTCGTACTCCTTCATCACC
>DASRRF010000431.1:0-6421 GCA_035695905.1 Micromonosporaceae bacterium
GCGGATCCCGTTGCCCGGGTACCCGTTCCAGCGCCGCCGGTACTGGCACGAGCAGGTGCGGCGATGAATAACCAGCTCTTGCCGCTGCCCGGCACCGGTTGGCACGTCTGGCGCTCCGCCGTGCTGCGGGCGGCCGGGTTCCCGGCGGCCGGGCTGGATCGGTTGGCGGCGCCCGACTGCGCGAAGGTGGCCGACGCCCATCTGGCCGGCGACACCGACCGGGACAGCTTCGCCGCCGCGTTCGACCGTACGGTGCGCGAGCTGACCGGGCAGCTGTGCGAGATCGCCGCCGATCCGCTGTTCCGCGAGGCGGTCACCTGGCAGAGCCTGAACGCGGTCGAGGCGGTCGACGGCCTGGTCCGCGCCGGCCCGGGCGCCTCGCGCGGCTGGCGGCAGCGGGAGCGCGAGATCCTGGTCACCCGGTACTGGCAGCGGTACTGCGGCAAGAACGACACCATCGGGTTCTTCGGGCCGGTGTGCTGGGCGCGGTTCGAGCCGGACGGTCCGGCCGTCCAGGTACACCCCGGACCCGGGCCGCTCCGGCGGCGGGTGGTCGACCTGGAGTGGCGGGCACTGTCCACATTCGCCGATCGGCTCGCCGGCGATCCGCGGTACCGGCCCTGGCTGCCGGTGATCCGCGCGCCACAGCTCGCGCTCGACGGCGACCGGCTGCTGCGGGTGGGCGCCGCGCCGCTGCCGCTCTCCCCGGCCGCCAGTGCCCTGCTGGCGGCCAGCGACGGTACCCGTACCGCGTCGCAGGTCGTCGCGCGGGCTCTGGCCGACCCGGAGTCGGGGCTACGCAAGGAGGCGGATGGTTACCTGGTGCTGACCCAGCTCGCCGGGGACGGGACCGTCCACTGGGGACTGGATGTGCCGCTCGCCTGGTCGGCCGAACAGCGGCTGCGCGGCGGCCTGGCCGCCATCGGCGACCCCGGCCTGCGCGCCGAGGCGCAGGCCGCCTTCGCCCGGCTGTCGAGCGCCCGGGACGCCCTCGCCGCGGCGGCCGGCGATCCGGACGCGGTACGCACCGCGGTACGCCGGCTGGAGTCAGAGTACGCGGAGGTGACCGGCGGACCGGTGCAGCACCGGCCCGGTGCCACGTACGCGGGCCGCGGCCTCGCGTACGAGGACACCGTACGGGACCTCGATGTGGCGCTGGGGCCGGAGATCCGCGCCGCGCTGGCCGCACCATTGGCCCCGCTGCTGCAGGCCGCCCGCTGGCTGACCACCGCGATGGCCACCGCGTACGCCGGTACGCTGCGCGCCCTGTACGACGAGGCGGTCGCCGAGACCGGCAGCGCCACGGTGTCGCTCGGCGAGCTGTGGTACCTGACCAACGGGGTGATGTTCGGCGGCGGGCCGGCGGCCGATGTGCTCGCCGACTTCGTGGACCGGTGGGAGCGCGTGATCGGGGTGGCCGGCGTCGATCCCGCGCTGCGCCGGATCATCCGGGACAGCGCGGATCTCGCCCGTGCGGCGGCCACCACCTTCCCCGCCACCGCGCCGGGCTGGTCGGCGGCCCGGCTGCACAGCCCCGACATCCAGCTGTGCGCGGACAGCGCGGCGGCACTGTCCCGCGGTGAGTTCACCGCGGTGCTCGGCGAGCTGCACGTCGCGTGGCTCACCGCGGACGCCGGCTGCCTCACCCGGTTCCACCCCGACCCGGCCGCGCTGCGCGACCAGCTGCACCAGGATCTGGGCGACCGGGTGGTGCTGCTGTTCCCACCGGACTTTCCCGAGCTCACCGCGCGCATGGCGCCGACCCTGACCGGTCCGGCCGACGTCGCGCTGGCGTACGCCGACGCGCCGGCAGCGACGCTGGACGGGGTACTCCCGTTGGCCTCGCTCACCGCGTCCCTTGTGGACGGTGAGCTGGTGGCGGCGACACCCGACGGGCGGACCTGGCACCTGCTGGAGCTGTTCGGCCCGTTTCTGTCCGCGCTCGCGGTGAACGCGTTCAAGCTGGCCGGCGCCGGGCCGCACACACCCCGGGTGACCGTGGACCGGCTCGTCGTACTCCGGGAGACCTGGCGTACCACGGTCGGCGAGAGCGGCCTGGTCGGGCCGGAGACCGAGGCGGACCGGTACCTCGCGGCCCGCCGCTGGCGCGCGCGCCTCGACCTGCCGGAGCGGGTGTTCGCCCGGGTGGGCACGGAGCTGAAGCCGTGCTTCGTCGACCTGACCAGCCCGGCGTACGTGGCGGCGTTCGCCGCGATGGTCCGCTCCGCGTACCGCGCCGGTGGGGACGGCGTACCGCTGGTGGTCACCGAGATGCTGCCGACACCGGAGCAGGCCTGGGTACCGGATGCCGAAGGCCGGCGGTACCTCAGCGAGCTCCGGTTCACCGTGCGCGACCCGGTACCCGCCGCGACCAGCCGGGGCGAAGCGCCATGACGGGTTACCCGGACCTGGTGGTCGCGCAGGCCAACCGGCGGCCGGACGCCATCGCGATCCGGCAGTGGGGCCAGACCGTGACCTATGCCGAGCTGCTCGGCGCGGCGGGCATGCTGGCGGCGACGCTGCGCGAGCGGGGCATCGGCCCGGAGGATCTGGTCGGGGTGTGTGCCGGGCGCACGCCGCCGATGGTCGCCGCACTGCTCGGCGTGCTGCTGTCCGGCGCCGGCTTCGTGCCGCTGGATCCGGACCTGCCGGCGGCCCGGTTGCGGGAGATCGCCGGCGAGGCCGGGCTGTCCACTGTGGTCGGCTCAGCCACCGCGTTCGGATCCACAGTGGACATACCGGGGTGGGGTGCCGGGTCGGCGCCGGCGGCTCGTGCCGTGGCGCCGGACGCGACCGCCTACGCGATGTACACCTCCGGCTCGACCGGCAAGCCCAAGGGCGTTCTTATCCCGTACGCCGCGCTCACCGAGTTCGTCACCGGCCTCATCGCCGAGCTGGCGCTGGCGGACACCGACCGGGTACTGGCATTCGCGTCGATCGGCTTCGACGCGTCGGTGATCGAGATTCTGGCTCCGCTCGCGGCCGGCGCCACGGTGGCGCTGGCGGACACGCCGGACCGCGCCGACCCGGTGCGCCTGCAGCGGTTCTGCGCGGAGCACCGGGTCAGCGTCGCGTTCCTGCCGCCGGCGGTGATCCCACTGCTCGACCCGGAAGGCCTGCCGTCGCTACGCGCGCTGCTGACCGGCAGCGAGGTGCCCGGCCCCGAGCAGGTGGCCCGGTGGGCCACCCCGCACCGCCGGTTCGCCAACCTCTACGGACCGACCGAGATCACCGTGGCCGCCACCTGGTTCGACGCGACCGGTGACTGGCGCCGGCCGCTGCCGATCGGCACGGCGCTGCCCAACCACCGGGTGTATCTGGTCGACGATTCGCTGCGTGAGGTACCCGCCGGCGAGGTCGGCGAGCTGCTGGCCGGCGGCGCCGGGTTGGCGCGTGGCTACCTGGGTCGCCCCGGACACACCGCGCAGCGGTTCATCCCCGATCCGTTCTCCGGCCAGCCCGGCGCCCGGCTCTACCGCACCGGAGACCTGGTCCGCGAGCTGCCGAGCGGCGACCTGCTGTTCGTCGGCCGGGCCGACCGGCAAATCAAGATCCGCGGGCAGCGGATCGAAATCGGCGAGATCGAGGCCGTCCTGCGCCGCCACCCGGCGGTGGGCCACGCGGCCGTCGCGGCGATCCCCGGCACGGGCGGCACCGAGCTGGTCGCGTTCGTGGTACCCGCTCCCGCGCCACCGCGGCTGCGCGCCTGGTGTGCGGAGCGGCTGCCCGCGGCCATGGTCCCCAACCGGGTGCTGGCCGTGCCCGAGCTGCCGCTACGCAGCTCCGGCAAGGTGGACCTGGACCGGCTCACCGCCCGGGCCGGCACCCGGCCGGGTGCCGGCCCGGCCGATCCCCCGGCCACCCCCGAGGAGCGGCAGCTCGCCCCGCTCTGGGCCGAGCTGCTGGGCACCCCGGCGGCGAGCCGGTCGGACGACTTCTTCGAAGCCGGCGGGCACTCGATCACCGCGATGCGGCTGGTTGCCGCGGTACGGTCCCGGCTGCACCGCGATGTGTCCATTGAGGACGTACTCGCCGGCCGTACCCTGCAGGCGATGGCGGCCCGCCTGGCCCAGGCGCCACGACTGGACGGTACCGCGCCGGTACGCGGCCGGCCGGCCGCGCTCTCCGCGGCCCAGCAGCGGCTCTGGTTCCTGGAGCGGTACTCCCCCGAGGCGGCCTCGGCCTACAACGTGGCGTTCGCCGAGCGGCTACACGGCCCGCTGGACGCGGTCGCTCTCCAGTCCACAGTGGACGCCGTGGCGGTTCGCCAGCAGGTGCTGCGCTGGCGGATCGCGGAGCGGGACGGGGTGCCGTACCCGGTGCTCGACCCGCCGGGACCGGTACCCCTGCAAGTGCTGGAGGTCGGCGCGGAGGCGCTGGCCGGTTCGCTGGCCGCGGCCGCGCGGGAGCCGTTCGCGCTCGCCACCGACCGGCTCTGGCGGGTCCGGCTCTACCGGCTCGGGCCGGACGACCACGTGCTCGCGATCATCGCGCACCACGCGGTGTTCGACGGCTGGTCGCAGGCGCCGCTCTACGCCGACCTGGCGGCGGGGTACGCCACCGCGCTGGCCGGCGGCCCGGTCCGGCTGCCGCCGCTGCCGGCCAGCTACGGCGACTACGTGGCGTGGCGGGCGCAGCGGCAAGTGCAGCGGGCCGACCAGGACCTCGCCTGGTGGGTGTCGCATCTGGACGGTGTGCCCACGGTGCTGGAGCTGCCCGCCGACCGGCCCCGCCCGGCCGAGCAGACGTTCGCCGGGGCGTACGCCGGCATCGCGCTGGACCCGCAGACCACAGCCGGACTCGGCGTGCTGGCCCGGGAGCTGAGCGCGACCCCGTCGGCGGTGCTGCTGGCCGCGCTCGGCATCGTCGCCGCGAGGCTGACCGCGCAGACGGATCTGGTCATCGGCAGCCCGATGGTGGACCGCCGGCACACCGACTTCGAGGACATGGTCGGGTTCTTCATCGACATCGCGCCGCTGCGGTTGCGCCTGGACGGCTCGGCCGGCTTCGCGGACCACGTACGGCGGGCACGCGACGAGCTGATCGCCGCGTTGGCCCATCCGGAGGCGCCGCTGGACCGGATCGTGCAGGCGCTCGGGTTGGGCGGGCAGCTGACCCGCGGTCCGCTGGTACAGGTGCTGTTCAACATGTTCAACTTCGCCGCGCCGCGGCTGGATCTCGCCGGCCTGGACAGCCGGACGGTCCCGGTCGCCGCACCGGGCTCGCCGTTCGACCTGACCGTGTACGGCGTGCAGCGCGACGACCGGCTGCACATCGACGTGGTCTACAACGCCGACCTGTACGACGAGCCGCGGATGACCGCCCTGCTGGACGCGCTGCGGCAGGTGATCATGCAGGGCATCGCCGGGCGCGACACTCCGGCGGCCGAGCTGGTGCTGCCACCGACCCGGCCGGGCATCACACGGTCCACAGTGGAGCCTCCCCGGGCCGTGGCGCGGCGGGTTGAGCCGGCCGGCCCGCGCCGGGGTGAGCCGGCCGCGGTCGAGCTGCCGGCCACGCCGACTGAGCGGGCGGTGGCGGCGGTGTGGTGCGAAGTGCTCGGCGTGCCAGCGGTCGGCGCCACGGTCAGCTTCTTCGACGCCGGCGGTTCGTCGCTGGCCATCGTCGCCGTACAGCGACGGCTGAACCGGTTGACCGGACGCGAACTGCGGGTGGTTGACCTGTTCCGCTACCCGACCGTACGGGCGCTCGCCGGCTACCTGGACGGGGGCGCGGATGCCGCGGCCGGCGCGGTGGAGCGGGCGGCCCGCCGGGGTGCGGCCCGCCGGGACCGCTCGCGGCACCGGTCCAGCTAGTGGAGGGTGCACAGTGGACGGACGCATAGCGGTGATCGGCATGGCCTGCCGGGTACCCGGCGCGGGCGACGTACGGCGGTTCTGGCACAACCTGGTGAGCGGCACCTGTGCCCGTACCGTGCTCAGCCGGGACCAGCTGCTCACCGCCGGGGTACCCGCGCGGGACCTCGACGACCGGGCCTTCGTACCCGTCGAGTACCCGCTGGACGACCTCGAGTCCTTCGACGCCGGCCTGTTCGGGATGACGCCGCGGGAGGCCGCGCTCGCCGATCCGCAACACCGGCTGTTCCTGGAGCTGTGCCACAGCGCGCTGGAGGACGCCGGCTGGGATCCGGCCCGGTTCGACGGCGACATCGGCGTCTACGGCGGGCGGGGCATGGAGACGTACCGCTGGATGCACATCTACCGCAACCGCGCGGTGGCCGCGGTCTCCGACCACATGACCGTCGGCATCGGCAACCACGCGGACGCGTTCACCACGCTCGTGTCGTACCGGTTGAACCTGGGCGGGCCGAGCGTTGGCGTCTACACCGCGTGCTCCACGTCGCTCGTTGCGGTACACCTGGCCGCCGAGGCACTGCGCGCCGGCGAGTGCTACATGGCAC
>DASRRF010000432.1:0-3001 GCA_035695905.1 Micromonosporaceae bacterium
GGCGGACATGGGCGCCATCGGCTGGCTCGTGGACGGCGCCGCGATTGTCAACCAGGTGCCGCTGTGCCGCTGCTCGTACGGCCCGTAGGAGCAGCGACACAAGGGCACCTGGTTGGTGATGGCCGCACCATCAACGAGCCAGCCGATCGCGCCGACGTCGGCCCAGGTCAGCGTCGGGTAGTTGAAGATCGAGGAGTACTTCTGCTTTCCGGTGTGCAGCAGGTCCAGCAGTTCGTCGCGTCCGACGCCCAGCGTCTCGCACGCGCCGTACAGGTAGAGCCCGTGCCCTGCCTCGTCCTGCACTTTCGCCATCAGGATCGCCTTGCGGAGCAGGCTCGGCGCGCGGCTGATCCAGTTGCCCTCCGGCTGCATGCCGATGATCTCCGAGTGGGCGTGTTGGGCGATCTGCCGGATGAGCGTCTTGCGGTACGCCTCCGGCAGCCAGTCCCGCGGCTCGATCTTCTGATCGGCGGCGATCACCGCGTCGAAGTACTCCTGCAGCTCGCCGCCGGCCCCGGTGTCCCGGCCGGCCGCGGCGTGCAGGTCGCGCTCGGCGGCCTCCACCTCATCCAGGAGTGAGCTGGAGCCCGGCACGTCATACCCGTACACACGAGAAGTGTTACAGCCGCCCGCCAGGTACGCAACTACGTGTAACACGAGCCGCGGCGAACCCGGCATTCAGGCCGTACCAGCCACAAATAAATAGTGATCTACGCTGCGTTGGGTTACTGGTCGTACACTCCAGAGCGGCTACTCCCCAGCCACCCCCGACCAGGAGTGCATCCCCTCATGCGTGCTCGTGTGGTCATGATCTTGGCCATCCTGGTCACGATCGTGAGCGGCGTCGTGACCGTGCCGGCCGCGTACGCCCGGATCAAGGCGAACGGCAACAAGGCCGTGTCCGCCACGTTCCACGCGGTATCCCACACGCTGCAGACCGCGGTGCAGGCCATGCCGCCGCCGCCGATCCTCAAGAGCGGTCCGGTCACCGTACAACATCAGGGGTTCTGGTCCTGGGCACTGCTGGATCGCAAGACCAACGAGCTGACCGGTTCGAGCAACAGGGCCACGGCCACCAACTCCACCGAGTCCATGGTGAAGATCTGGCTGGTCTCGGACTTCCTGCGGCGTACGGCGGAGAGCGGCAAAACCCCGACTCCCGAGCAGCTGGCGCTGACCAGCACGGCGATCCGGGACAGCAACGACAACTCCGCGCAGAAGCTCTACATCGCCGACGGTGGCAACGCGAGCATCCAGCGCCTCATCAAGGCGTGCGGGCTGACCCACACGACGGTCTACTCGGGCTGGTGGAGCCGTACCCAGATGAGCGCCGAGGATGCGGTGAAGATGGGGCTGTGCGTGGCCGACGGGCGGGCCGCAGGTCCACAGTGGACTAAATACGTGCTGTCCGAGATGCGCCAGGTACGAGGCGGCGTCAAGGATCAGCCGCCGGGGTTCGAGCCGACCGGCGGCGGGCGGTGGGGCATCATCGACGGGCTGCCCGCCGATGTCGTGCCCACGGTGTCCATCAAGAACGGCTGGACCCCGCTCAAGGACGGCCTGTGGCACGTGAACTGCCTGGCCGTGCAGGATGAGTTCGTGCTCGCCGTGCAGGTGCGGTACCCGATCTCTAAGGGCCTGCAGTACGGCGCGGATGTCTGCCGCAGCGTGACCCAGCAGCTGGTCCATAACGCCGAGGCCAGCTGAGCGTGACTGCCGCGTAGCTGTCAGTTCATTTGTGTCGCGAGGTGGCTTGACCTAGTACTCTGCCCCGGTGCTGAAGCTGCGGGTCGGCGTACTCCTCGCCGTGTTGCTGGGCGGCGTCGCGTCGGCATACGTGGTGACCCGGCCGGCGCCGGTGACGGCAACCCCCCGCTGGGTCGAGGACGCGGACGCCACCCCGACCCCGAGCGCCCTGCCGTCCGCGATGCCGTCGGCGACCCCGAGCGCCGTCATATCGCCCACCCCCACGGTGAAGCTGCCGCTGCTGCGCCCCGGGCCGGTCACGATCAACACCCCCGGGTTCTGGTCCTGGGCACTGATCAACACCCGTACCGGCCAAGTCTCCGGCGCGAAGAACCTGGCCGCGACGAGTACCACCGCCTCGATGGTGAAGGCCTGGCTGGCCGCGGACTACCTGCGCCGCGCGGCCGAGCAGGGGGTCACCCCGGACACCGCCCGGATCAACGAGCTGAGCATCATGATCCGGGACAGCGACAACAACGCCGCCCAGGACATCTACGAGCTGCTCGGCCAGACCGCGTCGATCAAACGGCTGATCTCCAAATGCAAGCTCACCGACAGCTCGGCGGTCAGCGGATCGTGGAGCCGTACCACGGTGTCCGCCCGGGACACCGCGCGGATGGCCGCGTGCATCGGCGACGGCCGGGCCGCCGGTCCTAAGTGGACATCGTGGTTGCTGAACGAGATGCGGCACGTCCGCGGAACCGGAGACTTCGGCATCCGCAAGGCGCTGCCGGCCGAGATCGCGAAGCAGACGGCCATCAAGAACGGCTGGCTGCTGCGCGACACCGACGGCCTGTGGCACATGGCCTGCCTGGCGATCGGCGCCGGGTGGACGCTCGGCGTGCTCGTCCGCTACCCGGGCAGCCTCGGCTTCGAGCACGGCGCGAACATCTGCAAGAGCGTTGCCGCCCAACTCATGCACGGGTGAGCCTCTGCGATCTTGGATGCCCGTTGCTCTCCCGCGCAACGGGAGGGCGAACCTCAGATCGGCGCGAAGCGCAGTTCCTCCAGCGGCGGCACCTCGCCCAGCGCGGCGGCCCGGGCGGCGAACTCGCGCAACCCGGCGATCTGGCGCTCGCCGAGGGAGAAGTCCAGCACCCGGAAGTACGCGGCCAGTGTGGCCGGGTCGAACGGCGCCCAGCGCGCGGCCGCCGCCGCCACCTCGTCCAGCTCGGCGAGGCACAGGTCGCGCGAGCGCAGGAACTCCACGTGTACGCCCTTGACCAGGCCGGGATGCTCGCGGGCGTAGTCCCGG
>DASRRF010000433.1:0-4917 GCA_035695905.1 Micromonosporaceae bacterium
GATGCGTTGTACAGGTAGCTCCCGCAGCTCGCGGTCGATGTGCCGTTGCCGGTGACCACGTTCCCGTCGATGTTGACGAACTCCAGCCACTCGATCATGCATTGCTGGCGGTGTACCCATTGCTGGCCAGCCGGGCGGTTGGTGCAGGTGATGGAGTGGGTGGCCGGATCCACCCGGGAAATGCTGCAATCCGCGGGCATGTTGCCGCCGTCCAGAATTGTCCCGGTGCCGGTGTCGCTGATGTTCGCGTTCACGCTGATGCCGGTTGCCTTCAGGCGGAATGTCTCATTCGACTCGGCGACTCCGTCGTTCACGATCGGTACGTAGAAATGCGCCTGTGACGTGCCGGCGGCGAGGGTGATCGTTCCCGTTGCGGCGACCGTATAGTCCTGCCCGGCGGTGGTCGTGATGTCCTGGACCTGGTAGTTGACCGTGACTTCGAAGTTCTTAGCCGGGTAGAGCTCCACCAGGAACTCCATGGTCTGGGTGAACGTGCCACAGGTGGCCTGGCACATCGTCACGAACTCGTACCTGGTCGAGTCGTTAATCCGCAGGGCGGGTGGTGCCGCTTGGGCCGGAGACGCGATCCCGAATGTGGCCAGCGCTATCGCGCCGACGAGCACGGCGATACGGACGAATTTCATACTTCACTCCCATTGGTGAGAAGAACGCCCTGGGCCGTTCGATCTGACGAAAACGCACGCGGTGTTGTCCCGGACCCGACCAATATGCGGCAGCCCGGCATGATCAGTCAATGCGCATCTACGAATGGATGCCAATCCGCGAGCTCAGGGAAATAGCGCGTGCCGGATTGCGTCGGTGACGGACTGAAATGCGATCGCCCGGGCCGACCCGGGCCGGGTCACCACCACGGGTTCGGTGTCCTCGTCGGGTTTTGCCGGGTCCAGCGGTACGGTGCCCAGCCGGGTCAGGCCGGTCGACCAGATCGACCGGTGGGCCGCTACCGGCGGGAAGAGCTCTATCCGGGTGGCGCAGCACGGGCAGATCAGTCCGCTCATGTTCTCCACACCACCGAGCACGGTGATGTCGGCGGCGCGCAGCGCGGTGATCACCCGCCGGGTGTCCAGGTGCGCGGCATCCTGCGGGGTCACCACGACAACGGCGTGCGCGGTGGGCAACAGCCGGAAGATGACCTGGGTGATGTCCGAGGTACCGGGCGGCAGGTCCAGCACCAGGTAGTCCAGGTCGCCCCACACCGTGGACCACAGCATCTGGTTCAACAGCGCGCCGACCAGGTCCGCGGTCCAGGCCACCGGCTGGTCCTCGCCGACGATGAACCCGGTGGACATCAGCCGTACGCCGTGCCGCTCGACGGGCTCCAACGGCGTACGGCTAAGCCCGCCCGCTCGCGCCAACACCCATTGCCGGGCGGGTGCCCGCCGGGCCAGGCCGACCATCAACGGAATGTCCGGTGCGTGCACGTCCGCGTCCAGCAGACCCACCCGGTCGCCGCCCGCGGCCAGCGCCGCGGCCAGGTTGAGCGCCACGGTGGACTTGCCCACACCACCCTTGCCGCTGCACACCGCGATCACCGTGCGTGCCGGCGGCTGCGGCGCCTCGGGTCCCGTCGACAACTGGCCGGGCAACGAGGGTGGTTGCCAGGCTGGACCGAGCCGGCGCGGTCCTGTCATCCGCTCACGATGTCACATCGCCGTGGCGCGGCCGTACCGGGCGGACAGTTCGCGCACGTACGCCACCAGCTCCGGTGGTTCGATGACGGTGAAGTCGACGCCGAGCATGCCCAGATACACGGCGAGGGTGTCGATTGTGTCGGCCCCGGTGTGCAGTACGCAGGTGTGCTCGTCGACCGCCTCGACCGTACCGACGGCCGGGTTGATCCGGTCCGCGACCGTGCCGGCCGGCGCGTGTACGGTGACCCGGGTCCGGTACCGCCACGCCGCCGCCGAGACCCGCCGGGACACGTACCCGGCGAGGTCCGCGTCGGGCGGCTCGCGGGGCGCGAAGCGCGGGCCGGTCGGGGTTCGCGGCTCGACCCGGTCCACCCGGAACGTACGCCAGTCCCGCCGGTCGACGTCCCACGCCACCAGATACCAACGCCGGCCCCAGTTCACCAGCTTGTACGGCTCGACGACCCGCAGGCTGGCCCCGCCGGCGTGGTCGCGGTAGTCGAACCGCAGCCGTTCCCGGTCACGGCACAGCGCGGCGAGCGTGGTCAGTACCCGCGGATCCACGGCCGGACCGGGGCGGTCAGGCGGCACCGGCACGGTGTGCGCGGCCACCGCGGCGACCCGTCGCCGCAGCCGGGTCGGCAGGACCCTCTCCAGCTTCGACAGCGCGCGCAGCGCGGTCTCCTCGATGCCGGCAATCGCGCCACCGGCCGCGGCACGCAGCCCGATCGCCACCGCCACCGCCTCGTCGTCATCGAGCAGCAGCGGTGGCAGGGCCGCACCGGCGCCGAGCCGATAGCCGCCGACCGCCCCCCGGGTGGCATGCACCGGGTACCCGAGGGTGCGCAACCGCTCGATGTCGGTGCGCACGGTGCGGGTACTGACGGCGAGGCGCTCGGCCAGTTCGCGGCCGGTCCAGTCCCGCGGCGCCTGAAGGAGGGAGAGCAGGCGCAGCAGCCGCACGGAGGTCTGCAACATGGTCCAAGTCTGCCTGCCCATTAGGAACAGAACTCTCCTAATACGTCTCTACCCTGGTGTCATGACGAATCGCGATGAGATCCGCCCGTTCCGCGTCGAGGTCGCGCAGGCCGACCTGGACGACCTGGCAGCCCGGCTGGCTCGCACGATCTACACCAACGAGCTACCGGCCGGAGACGAGCCGCCGGCCGCCGAGGCACCCATCACCCGGCCGGCGGGCTGGGCGTACGGCGTACCCGTGGGGTACGTCACGCGGCTGGTCGAGCACTGGCGCACCGGTTACGACTGGCGGGCGTGGGAGGCGCGGCTGAATGCGTACCCCCAATTCACTACCAGGATCGACGGCCAGAACGTGCATTTCCTGCACGTGCGGTCCCCGGAACCCGACGCGCTGCCGCTGATCCTCACGCACGGCTGGCCGGGATCGGTCTTCGAGTACCTGAATGTGATTGGCCCGTTGACCGACCCGCGCGCCCACGGCGCCGACCCGACCCTCGCCTTTGATCTGGTCATTCCCTCGATGCCGGGGTACGGCTTCTCCGGGCCGACCACCGAGCCGGGCTGGAGCAACCAACGGATCGCGGCGGCCTGGGTGCACCTGATGAACCGGCTCGGCTACCAGCGCTACGGTGCCGCCGGCAACGACGCCGGCTCGATGATTTCGCCCGAGGTCGGCCGGCTCGACCCCGAGCATGTGGTCGGCGTACACGTCACGCAGGTCTTCTCGTTCCCGTCCGGCGATCCGGCCGAGTTCGCCGGTCTGTCCACTGAGGACCAGGCCGGGCTGGAGCTGCTGAACTGGTTCTGGCAGAACATGGGCGCGTTCAACCAGCTGCAGTCGCAACAGCCGCAGACGCTGGCGCACGCACTGGCCGACTCGCCGGCCGGGCTGCTCGGCTGGAATGCACAGTTGTTCGGTACGGACGTCGACGACGACTTCATCCTCACCAACGTGATGACCTACTGGCTGACCGGCACGTCCGGATCGTCGATCCGGCTTTACTACGAGAACGCCCACACCGCCCCGGCGGCGACCGAACCCACCACCGTGCCGCTCGGCCTGGCCATGGCCGAAGGCGACTTCATCTCCATCCGCCGGCTCGCCGAGCGCGACCACAAGAACATCGTTTCCTGGAACCGGTATCCACGCGGCAGCCACTACGCCGCGCACCTGGAGCCCGATCAGCTCAGCGGCGACATCCGCGAGTTCTTCCGGCGGGTACGGGACCTGCCGGCCATCACTCCAGCAGGGCCACCGCCGACTGTTCGGTAGTCCGCGCCGACTCCACCAGGTCGGCCAGCTCACCGAAGAGCGTCGCGCGCTGGTCCGGCGAGAGCTCGGGCCGCCCGGCACCGACCTGCTCGATCTGGCCGGTCAGCTCCGCGACCGTGGGGTCGTCCGCGGTACCGCCGCACAGCAGCAGGAACATCCGGCGCTCGACCAGCTCGGCGTACGGCCCGACGTCGTCGAGTACCGCGACAACCCGGGCCACCAGCCGCGACCAGACCTCACCCGAGCGCCGGAACAGCGCGGCCGCCTCCGGCAGTCGCGGGTCCCCGAGCACTCCGGCCGCCTCGTCGAGGAAGTCGGCGTACAGCGGGCGGGTTGCGGCCGGCGCGGTGTTCTCCAGCTCGAGGCCCTCGTACAGCCGGCGCAGCCCGGCCGGCAGGTGGCCGGGCGCGCCGAACCGCCGGGTCCATCCGAGCTTGCCCCGCTCGTCGCGCAGCTGCTCGGCCAGCCGGGCCATCCCGGAGAAGCCGAAGTTGGTATCGAACGAGTTGCCCAGCACCGGCCCGGTCAGGTGGGCCACGGTGGTGGCGATCGCGGCCCGAACCGCGTTCGCGAGACCCGCGGCATCCGGGCCACCGGTTGGCTCGGCCGGCGTGAGCAGCAACCGCTCGTGCCGGCCCTTCTTGTACCCGGACCACGCGGCGGCCAGCTCGGCCGGCGACACCACACGCGGCGAGACGGCCTCGTCATCCAGCCAGTACCGTCCGTCGTGCCGCCCGGCGACCACGACACCGTATGGCTCGGTGGCCAGCGCGCCCGGGGTGGCTCGCCAGGGCAGGCCGTTGCGGGCCACCGTGCAGAAGACCGCGCGACCGCCGTCGAGCGCGTGGTCCAGGGCGGCGAGCGCCGGCTCGGCGGATCCACTGTGGTCACTCGTGTACCCGATGCCGAGCCGATCGAGTGCGGCCGGAACCCACGGTTGGGGGTGATGCTGTGCGACCACGGTCAGGATCGGCGGTACCCCGCGGTACTCGAAGACCGCGTACATGAAGCCGATCC
>DASRRF010000434.1:0-2583 GCA_035695905.1 Micromonosporaceae bacterium
GCCCGGCACCGCGCCCTCGCCGGACCTGGTGGTGACGCTGGAGCGCTCCGAGTCGGTGGGCTCGGTACTGCGCACCCGGCAGGCCACCCTCGCCGACGCGCCGACCCAGGTCGAGATCCCGTCCGACCTGCGCCGGCCGAAGGTGTTCGACCGGCGCGGCGTACGCCTGCACTTTCCCCTGAGTACGGCGGCCCGCGACGCGTGCACGAACCTCGCCCGGGCCTGCGGGCTGACCCGCAACGCGGCGCTGCTGGGCGCGTGGGCTCTGGTCATCAGCCGGCGGGCCGGCGGCTCCGATCTGCTGATCGGGGTCTCCTCGGCGGGGCGGCCGACCGGCGAGATGCACGGCCTGGTCGCGCTGTGCGCGACGCTGCTGCCGGTGCGGTGCCGGACCGAACCGACCGATACGGTGCGCGGCTACCTCAACCGGCTCGGCGTGGACTACCGGCAGAGTCTGGACGCGGCCGCGGTACCGATCGAACGGTTGGCGCCGGCCATGGGCCGCGGCGGCGACCTGAGCCGTACCTCGGTGATCCAGATTGGCTTCGCCGCGCACGACGAGCTGGTGCCGGCCGGGCTGTCCGGTCGCGACCTCGCGCTCGAACTCTACGAAGGGCACTGCGGGGGTACGGTCTTCGACGCGATCCTCTACGTGCAGCGCTGGGATGCCGCGCAGACCCGACTGGCGCTGGAGTACGCGACCTCGGTGCTGGGTCCGGCGGAGGCGGCGGCGCTTGCCGCCGAGCTGGTTACCACCCTGGTCGAGATGGCCGCCGGCCTCGACCGCCCGCTGGCCCGGGTCCGCGGGATTCCCGACGACGGCCGGCAACGGCTGGCCGAGTACGGTGCCGGCGCTACGGTCCGCGCGGATGCCGGGTTGTGGCAGCTGATCGAGGACGTGTGCGACCGCCGGCCGGACGCTGTCGCGGTACGGGACGCGAACCGCGCGGACACGTTGACGTACCGGCAACTGCGCCGGGCCGTGGAGCTCCAGTCGACCGCGCTGCACGAGGCCGGCGTACGGGCCGGGGACCACGTGGCGCTCGCGGTGGAACGCAGCGCCGAGGAGATCGTAGCCGTACTCGCGGTGCTGCGGCTCGGCGCGGCCTACATCGGCCTGGATGCCGGTGCGCCCGCGGCGGTGACCGAGCAGACGCTGCGGATCGCCCGGCCGCGGGTGGTGCTGGGCCGTCCATCGTTCCCCGTCCTCGATCCTTGGGTTGGCGGCACCGCGCCTGTCGTACCCGCCGCGCCGGCCGACCCGGACCGGGTCGCCTACATCGCGTTCACCTCCGGGTCCACCGGCACCCCGAAGGGCGTACGGGTGCCGCATCGCGCGGTCGTCCGGCTCGCCCTCGACCCGGACCTGCTCGTCGCCGGGGCGACCGACCGGTTCCTCCGGCTGGCGCCGCTGGCCTTTGACGCGTCCACATTGGAGATATTCGCGCCGCTGGTGGCCGGCGGCACCATCGAGGTCTACCCCGGTCAGCATGTGGCCGCCGGCGAGCTTTCCCGGTTCCTGCGCGACCGGGAAATCTCCGGACTGTGGTTGACCTCCGGGCTCTTCCGGCTGGTCGCCGACGACGAGCCGGCCGCGTTCCGCCGGGTACGCCAGCTACTCACCGGCGGCGACGTGGTGCCGCCCGGTCAGGCCCGCCGGGTCCTGGACCAGTGCCCCGGCCTGCGGCTGACCAACGGGTACGGCCCGACCGAGAACACCACGTTCACCACCGTGCACCATGTCGACGACGCGGTGGCGGTGGACGACCCGCTGCCGATCGGCCGGCCGATCGCGGGTACCACGGTGACCGTACTCGACGACGACGGCGAGCTGCTGCCGCCCGGCGCGGTCGGCGAGCTGTGTGCCGCCGGTGACGGGGTGGCGGTCGACTACCTCGACGCGCCTGCCGAGACGGCCCGGTCGTTCGTCCGCCCGCCCGCCGGGCCACGCTACTACCGCACCGGCGACCTGGTCCGGTGGGACGGCGCGGGCCGGCTGCGTTACCTCGGCCGGCGCGACCAGCAGGTCAAGGTGCGCGGTTTCCGGGTGGAGCTGGCCGCGGTGGCCCGGGTGCTGCGCGGCCACCCCCAGGTCCGCGACGCTGTGGTCGCGGCGACGACGGATCCGGGGGAGCGGCGGCTGGTGGCCGGCGTCATCGCCGACCCGCATCCGGACCTGGTCGGGTCGCTGCGGACCTTTGCGGAGCAACGACTTCCGGGGTACGCCGTGCCGGCGCTCTGGGCGCGCGTCGACGTGTTGCCGGTGACCGCGAACGGGAAGGTGGACGTGTCCCGGCTACTCCAGTTGGCCCGGGCGTTTGCGCCACCGCCGGTCGCGATGCCCGCGGACGACTTCGACCTGGACGAGTTGCTGCGCTCGCAACCGTGACGACAGCGCGGACGACAAAGCTATCAGTCGTTCGTACGATGGTGAGCCACACCGTCCATCGATAACTTGGCATCTCTTGGCGTGCCTGAAGGGCGCGACCTGCGGCGACGGGGGACTGCCGTGATGATTCAGCGTGTGTGGCGTCGGGTTGCGGCGGTGCTGGTGTTCGCCGTCGTCGCGCAACTGTTGCCGGG